>JAPLDX010000073.1 GCA_026391215.1 Bacteroidia bacterium | reverse complement strand
ATCTGGTCAAAAATTGTTCTTCTGTAATCCCGGATTTTTTGTTTTAGCAGTAAGACATTTGAAAATTCCGTCTCTTTATTGGTTTCGAAAAGTATCTGAAAAGGGATCTTTGAATTTGATTTATTCTTTACTATCTCAAGATTTGTATTCCGTGCTGAATCAAGACTGATATTCTCTGATTCAGATAACATTTTGTACTCCAGCTGATAAATAAAATCTGTCAATTTATCAGAGGCTTTCCTGATAGCCAGGGCTTTGTCCCAGAGTCCCCGCAGCTTATCCGGATGAGTCAGATATGACATTTCGAACATTTGATATAATTCAGCTTTGCTCTGTACCTGATTTTTTTTGACTTTCTCAAAGTTTTCATTGAGTTTCAAAATCGATTCAAGCTGTCTTATACCGGCTTTATCTGCTTTGTTTTTCTCATTTATTGCCCAGATGGTAAATCCTGCCAGAACAACGAATAAGGCTATTGCAGATGCAAATACGATATTTCTTTTCCTTCGTTTTGACATGGTCAGCTTTTCCTTGCTTTCATAGATAAAGTCAGATAATTCTTTTGAAAGAAAAAGCCTGCTTTCATATGGGGCAATATAATTAAGGTCATCAGAAGAAAGATATACTCCCCGCTTTTTAAAGCTGCTATATGCATTGTCAATAAACTGTCTGATTTCCAGTATCTCTTTTTCGACAAGAGATATCTTCTCATAAATTTTTGTTGCAAGTGCATCGTGCCTGAGTTCGTACTTCTCATTCTGATCCTTATCACGGAGGATACGCAGATTTATGAATGTCTGGATCAGGTCCTTTAATACTGATTCTTTTACAGGTTGACCAAATGTCTGAGTGTATTCAGATATTTCTTCCAGATTAATCTGTCTTCTTGATCCCTTGACTGACACAAAGGATTTAAGTACGGCCAATCCCTCATCAGGATTATCAAGAAGCGAGACCTGTTCATCAAGGAAGCTCCCCAGCAAGTCGGTGACATTTCCGATTTTAGAGAGAAGGGCAAGTGTGAAGGATAACCCCCCTTCTTTTCCCCCCTGGGAGGGGGGAACAAACCCAGTGTCCAGACGGAATATCTTGTCAAGATAGACCTGAAGATATGTAAGTTCAACATCTGTTTCGTCAGGGCTCAGCTTCTCAAGAAGCGTCTCTGCAAAACCTTCTTCAAGGCTGATATTAAATACTTTACAAGGTTCTTTTATTGCTTCCATGGCATTCCTGTGTGACATTTTTTCTATACGCACCCTGTTGCCAAAGAATGTCGGAATGAACTTTTCAAATTCTGTTACTCCAGCCATATATTCTTCACGCATCACGAAGATCATACGGCACTGGAGATCTGATTCTGTTAATAATTTAACAATATGAATGAATGACTTGCGCTCTTCCTTATTCCCGAAAATGAATAGTTCCTCGAACTGATCGAAAATGAAAAAAACAGGTTTGTAATGATCAAGATATAGTGAACGGACTCCTTTCTTAAAATCTGAAGGATTTGCAAACTTACTTTGTTGTTCGGTGAGCGAAGCCGAACCGATCCCGGCAGCCAGGCTTTCAATTATGTTACCTCCACGACGTATCACAATCGGCAGCCAGTCAGTATCCTGGAACTTGTTAGCTAATCCGCAATGTATAAGAGAAGATTTGCCTGTACCCGATACTCCGTAAACAAGCATGATTTTACTCTCGAAGACACGATGATATAGCTCTTCAATCTCACGGTCACGGCCGAAGAAGATCCCGCGGTCGTCTTTGGTGTAACTGTCCAGAAACTTAAAGGGGGATTTCATAAAGAGCATGTTCAAATTATGCAGGACTCCCTGAGATGGTGGCCAGCATATCCTTAAACTGCTCCACCAGGGTCGCGTAATTGTGAAGGCTCCGCAGATCGCATTTCTCCGTTACTTCCGTTCCAACATACATCAGCTGATCACCGCGGAACTTAGTATACATGAATATGTCCTTCTTGATATCGAATTTCTCCTTATCATCAATGACCTCAGAATTGGTGTCAATTACGAGAGGGGAGAGGTTAAGATATTCATCAAAAGACTTGAGGGACTTCATGAGCAGAACGGAACTGCTCTCTGCATATTTGGTCTCCTCGAGCTCCTGTGCCTTGAACCCGGAATCGGAACTGCTCAGAAGATCGATTATATGGTTGAACTTTGCCACCTGGTTCTTCGGATGTATTACCTTGATCTCACGCACGGAAACAAGCTTATACTTGGAAATAAATGCAAGCTTTTCGAGTATTAAGGATAGCTTTTCTTCATATTCAACACACCGTTTTTCTATCTCCTCATTTGTAAGGTTGATCTGGTAATGTCCTATTTCATTGCGCTCCGGTACCCAGAAGTCGAGAGCAGCATAGAACTTCTTGTCAAAATTCTCTCCCATTTCGGGCATGAACCAGGTGATGCCTTTTTCCTGCATGAAGGTTCCGATCGCCCTTATGAGCCATGTATAATTACCCATGCTCAGTACCATAATACGTTCGTTGAACTCTTTTCTGAATCCGTCAGGAATGGCAAGCTTTTTCTCCTTTGTATCCTTCCAGAGCTGGCTGATCATAAGGAAGCTTAAGAACTGCATGCTTCGCTCAATAGTCTTGAATATCTGGTCAAGGCGCATCCTGTCGAGCTGGCGTGTCGATGCGGAGAAGAGTCTCCGCAGTTCTACTCCGATAGGCCATGGGAAGTTCCTGATAATGAGATCACCAAGCAAGCGCGGATCAAGGGTTTCTTCCTCCTCCTCGTCGGCTATAAGCATCTTTTGCATTGAGGGTTTGTACTTCAGCATCTCCTGAAATACCTTCTGAATGAGAAGTTCATTGGTGGCTGCCATAAACAGGGGAATTAATTAAAGGGTTGTGGAAAAAGAACGTCAATATCTCAATTGTTGAATTACAATGACGTTAAATTACAATAAAATAGTTTGATGTGCAAGAAAATCTTGATAGAGGATTACAGGTTGCTGTTTGTAGAAATTCTTTCTTCAGCAATTGCGCCGTTTTACCGTTGAGCCTTTGCGCCATTTAGTATCCTGCCGCCTGCCCGTCTTTCCGGGATTCCGAGGCCCCATACCATACTTTGTTTTTGGCGTCCCACATGATAGCCTGGTAGCCGCCATAGCCTCCAAGGTTCCACTGAATTGTGTGCCCCATCGACATCAGCTTCTGGATGACTTCAGTGCGGAATCCGCTCTCAAGCTGCAAAATACCGCCGTCAGTCATCTGCTCTCCTGTCGGCTCTGAAGATCCTGTATGGTAAATTCTTGGCGCATCACCGGCTTCCTGGAGATTCATTTTAAAATCAATGAGATTAATAACTATCTGGGCTTGTCCCTGCGGCTGCATGTCACCGCCCATAACTACAAAGCTGATCCAGGGTTTCCCGTTTTTCGTAATAAAAGCCGGTATGATCGTATGGAAAGGTCTTTTCCCGGGCGCATAAACGTTTGCGTGTCCAGGTGCCAGGCTGAACATCTCACCCCTGTCCTGGAGGATGAATCCCATCCCTGTCGGGCACATTCCCGACCCCATTCCCCGGTAATTGCTCTGGATAAGCGAAACCATGTTCCCATATTTATCGGCCACAGTGAGATAAATAGTATTACCGGCTTCAATAACGCCAGCATCATAAATCCTGGAGGCTTTTTCGGGATCAATGAGCTTGCGTCTTTCGGCTGCATATTTTTTCGAGATCAGTTCGGCGACAGGTACTTTGGCGAAGAGCGGATCAGCATAATATTTGGCACGGTCCTCAAAAGCCAGCTTCTTAGCTTCAGTAAAAAGGTGAATGTATTCCGTTGATCCAAATCCCATTGAGGATAAGTCGTAACCTTCAAGAATATTCAGCATCTGAAGTGCTGCAATGCCCTGTCCGTTCGGAGGAAGCTCCCACACTTCATAACCTCTGTACGTTGTTTTTACCGGCTCCACCCATTCAGAATGGTGACGTGAGAGGTCATCATAAGCAAGAAATCCACCCTGTTTCTTCATGAATGTTGCAATATCACGCGCTATGCTGCCCCTGTAAAATTCATTCCTTCCGCCTTTTACGATCTTTTCGTAGGTATTTGCCAGAAGAGGATTTTTGAAGATCTCGCCTTTTGCCGGTGATTTGCCTCCGGGCATATAGATTTCCTTTACATTGGGATATTCCTTGAGAGCATTTGTTCCACTTTCGAGATAATAGGCAATGACTTCACTTACAGGAAAGCCTTCCCGGGCATAATTTATTGCAGGCTGAAGTATATCTTTCATTGGAAGGCGCCCGAACATATCGTGCATCTCATACCATCCGTCAACGCAACCAGGAACGGAAACTGGCAGAGGTCCGCGTGAAGGGATTCGATCAAGGCCATTCTCCTTAAAATATTCCAGTTTGAGAGACCTTGGTGATCTGCCACTGGCATTCAGTCCGTACAGCTTTCCTTTTTCAGCGCTCCAGATCAGGGCAAAAAGATCTCCTCCAATGCCGCAACCTGTAGGCTCCATTAATCCCAGTACTGCATTTGCAGCTATGGCAGCATCGATGGCATTACCTCCTTTTTTAAGGATATCCAGGGCTACCTGAGTAGCAAGAGGCTGGCTGGTTGCAGCCATCCCGTTACGGGCAATAACTTCAGACCTGGTTGCAAAATCATGACCGGTAACCCTGTCCTGGGCAAGCAGTGTGAATGGAATGATGAGTATAATAAAACAGGTGATCAGGTTTTTCATTTTAAGAAATAATTATTGCACAAAGGTAAACAGAGGTTTGTTATTTTGCCATAGCCTTCTTCCTTAAATCCGGAGGCATTTTTTCAATCGCGTACCTGAGCGCAGTACGCGGCATGGTTTTCTTCTTTCTCATGACATAATCAAATACCTCTTTCTGGTGAGCCTGGCTCGCTACCTTAAGCATCCAGCCATATCCTTTCTGGACCATGTCGTCAGGATCGGAATGCAGGATATCAGCAATCTCGAAAATGTCATCAAGGAATAGGCCTTTACGGGCGGGAACAATCAGTGTAACAGCAGAGGCACGCTTAACCCAGCGGTTTTTGGATCCCGACCATCTTTTAAGCCCTGCAAGGTAGGATGGATACATCTCAATGAACGAGCCTACAGTATGGTTACAGAGAGTATCGCATGCCGCCCAGTTGGATACATACTTGCTAACCCACCTTTCAAATACCCTGAAATCAGCAGGTACATAATCTTTTCTTATATTATATGACCACATGCACGCAATGCCTGCTTCTTCCATGTACCCTGACTGCCATAACTCTTCGCATAATGAGAAGATATTTGCCTTGGATTTATCAGGAATGGTTTTGTAGAATTCTTTGCTGATCTGCACTGTTTGAGCCGATCTCAGACCATATATCTTAATGTTCTCCTTGAAAAATTTTTCTCCCTGGATCCTGGTTTTTTCGTCGGCATTTTTGATCAGTTCTGCCCTGATTTTTTTAATTATTGAATTCACTTTTTTATTAATAATTTAGTACGGTATAAATTAACGAAATTTAATTGAATTATGATGAAAAGAATAATCCTGTTTTCTCTGTTATTGTCTTGTTCTTTTGTTCTTAATTCACAGTTTCCGGATGCTCTGAAATGGCACAAATATGAACTTTCATTTATCAGCAGCACTGATTATGAAAATCCAATCCAGGATGTCTGGAGCTTTGAAGTGACCTTCACTTCTCCTACCGGCATACGGAAAACGATAAATGGTTTCTGGGATGGAGGAACAAGCTGGAAGACACGGTTCCTTCCGGGAGAAACCGGTAAATGGAGCTTCGAAACAAGCTGCTCGGACACTAAAAACAGCGGTCTGCACGGACAGAAAGGGACATTTACCTGCAAGCCAAATAATGACCAGAAAGACATATTCAAACACGGCCCCGTAATAAATCCTGCGGGTACATATTACCTTGCTCATTCTGATGGCACTCCTTTTTTCTGGCTTGCATGCACGGCATGGAACGGTGCCTTAAAATCGACTGATGAAGAATGGGATAAGTACCTTCAGCAAAGAGCAGCGAATAGCTACAGTGTTATCCAGTTTGTCACGACTCAGTGGAGGGGGGGTGATAAGAGCAGCGAGGGGCTTATTGCATTTGAAGGAAGCGGGCTTATAAGCATAAATCCTGATTTTTTCAGGCTGATTGATAAGAAGATTGACAGGATAAATGAATTTGGACTTTTGGCTGCACCGGTTGTGTTGTGGGCTCTCCCGGTAGCTGAAGGTAAAGAGCTGAGCCCGGGTTATTATTTACCTGATGATCAGGCTATTCTGCTTGCCAAATATATAGTTGCCAGGTATGGAGGAAATCATGTTGTATGGATACTTGGCGGCGACGGATTTTATACCGGCACTTATGAACAGCGTTGGAAGACAATCGGCAGGGCAGTATTTGACGGAAAACACCAGGGCATTGTAACCCAGCATCCGTGCGGCACATCATGGATCGGAGAGGTATATAAGGATGAGTCCTGGCTTGATATAATCGGTTATCAGAGCAGTCATAGCAATTCAGAAGGAACAGTAAACTGGATCACCAGAGGACCTATGAGTAAAATGTGGTCACATTTGCCGGCAAGACCTCTCATCAACCTTGAACCAAACTATGAACAGATATTCTTCACGATCACAGATAAAGATGTCCGGAATGCATCATACTGGAGCATTTTTGCCACACCTATTGCCGGCATCACATACGGGGCAAATGGTATCTGGCCCTGGCTACGTGAAGGCGAAAAGATACTGAACCATGAGGATGCAACGGGAACTTCTTCATGGGACGTAAGTATAAATTTTCCCGGATCGATCCAGATGGGATATCTTGCACAGTTCATCAGGCGGTTTGCCTGGTGGAATTTTTATCCTGCCCAGTACCTTCTGGTGAACCAGCCCGGAGATAAAACCTATAATCATTTTGTATCTGTTGTCAAAACCACCGACAACAAGACTATTCTGTCCTATCTTCCTGTAAAGCTGACTATCAGCATAAGGAAACCTGAAGGGAAGAATTACAGCGTCAGATGGTTTGATCCCGTAAAGAATACATACTCTGACGGAACCGGTACCGATAACGGAAATATTCTCACCGTTACCTCACCGGTTGATGGTGATATTGTGCTTATTCTTGAAGAAGTGATTCCGGTAAAGAATATAAAACTCCCGGATAAGAAGAATGTGATGAAAGGGAAAAATTAATAATTCGTCGCACGTACCCACCCCCATATTCCCCCTCCCTGCTGACGCAAGGAGGGGGATATCATTGATATACAATTCGTTACACCCCCTCCTTACGAAGCAGGGAGGGGGTTGGGGGTAGGTACATGTTTTTTATTCCTCCAGAAGATTAACCTCACGGATCTCTTTAGTTGCTTTGTTCATCCTTAGAGTTTTTATCTCATATTGTCTGAAAATGCCTTTCCATTTAAGTCCTGCGAACCTTAGATCGATTGTCGCAATAGTCTCCAACCCTGATGTCTCAACACAACGGAGAATAAGGTCATCACCCTCTTCTGCCAGCTTGACTGATGAAACAATAATATTCTCAGCATCTGCAAAAAGAAATGAACCGGATTTTGGCATCGTTCCATCATGGATCCCCTGATAGATCATTAATAAAGGTGAAATGAATTCCTCTGCAGTTCTGGAAATATTATTCTTCTTCCATGTATCCATGTGAGGAACAAGCAGCATACGAAAAGTCTGTATTCCCTGGTCCTGCCAGATATGTTCAGCATTCATATCCAGTACTTTAGGGTTATGGTGTGCATAAACTGCCGATCTGGCAATTGAGATACGGAGGTCATTTCCCGGCACGTTATAACCATATTTTGCATCGTTGATCACTGTAAGCCCGTAAACTGTGCCTTCATGTTCTCCTGTAAGATCGATCCACCTCTGACCCGGTTCTTCATCTCCGTTTGTTATCCTTTCAATGTTTCCGTATGGTGTTTCATAAGTTGCAACAGGAGAATCTATGTTCAATGGGAAAGAAAACTTGAGCATTTTAAGATGTTCATGCCAGTCAAGCCTGACTGATGCCTCAAGCTGCCGTGATCCGGAAGAGAGCATCCAGTCAATAACGAGTTCAGAATTGCCGTAAGTTGTGACCACACGGATCTTTGCTCTCAACGGACCGTTTTCAAGCACTTTAAAAACAGCATTTCCGAAAGCACCGATCTCATCTGAAAAGGTTTTAATATCATGGCTCCACGTATCACTGGGATCATTTATTACAACTGCCCTGCAACCGGTTTTGCCACCTGAAAAGAGTTCCTTACCGTTTTCTATATCATAGATACCAGGGGTGCCATCATCCTGGAAGCTTACCTTTAAGAATTCATTTTCCAGCCTCCTGTCACTTGCCGATGCAGGATTTTTAACAAGCGCAGGATTACCCTGCCGTAAATGTATCTGACGGTAACCAAGAGGAGGGACGGAAAGATGTACAACAAGCCTGTTACGGTTTCCCGTTTCTGTTGATCCAGGTCCCCATTGGTGAAGCAGGGCATTCCCTTTTTCATCCTCAACCAGCAGAGGATTTCGCAGACGCCATCCGAAGTCATATTCAATATCACCTGTCACCTCCCAGACATGCGGATTGAATACCACGAGATATTCAGAATCAGGATCTTCTGAAGGTATCTGGCTTTCAAGCTTTTGAAGAGCCACATAGGTTGCCTGATGTGCAATATCCATTGCATAACCGTAACCTTCACGCGCATGCTGGGAGTGCTCCGGTACAGATGTTCCTGCAATGCTGTCATGGAACTGAAGAAAAAGTACTCTTTGCCAGGCAGATGTGAATTTATCTATCGGATAATCTGATCCCCATGTTGCGAAACCGATCGAAGTTATTTTCTCGGCAGTAATAAGTGCCGCCTCTGATTGACGGTTCCCTTTCTTGATTTCTGATTCGGCTGTATAACATCCAACTGCATGATGCTGGAGGTCATCTCTAACAACAGGCAGATTTAAGCCATTTTCTTTTCGGATCTCATTAAAGTAATTGTCTGTAGTGCTGTAAAAAATGACAGGGGCATTCTTTTCAGTTTTCAATTCATTGATGGAACGGATATTCTCTTTTGTTGCACCACCTCCATGGTCGCCGGCACCATAATATACCATATAACTCTTCACAGGCAGATATTCGAACTGGGAAAGGACATCCTCAATGCGTTTCCTTACTGAACCGCTATCATTGTAACTAATTGGTATTCTGTAAGTAAGAACACGTGTTCCGTCAGGTCCTTCCCACCAGAACAGATCAGAAGGAAGATTTTTTTCCCTGATCCCCGGACGCATGAAAATATAATTTTCCATACCCTGACCCTTTATTATCTGGGGTAGAGTACTGGTATGTCCAAATGAATCAGGATTGGCAGCAACTGTTGCACGACGACCAAGAAGCCGTTGGAAAGTCAGCTGACCATACAGCCCCTGTCTCACCATTGCCTCACCGGATGGAATATTCATATCAGGCTCTATCCACCATCCGCCTGCAATATTCCAGCGCCCTTCATTAACGCGTTTTTTAATCTCAGCCAGCATTGAAGGATCATTTTCAGCGATCCACTGGTAGAACTGTGCAGAGCTGGCTGTAAATGTAAAGTCAGGTGTTTCGTTCATTCGGTCGAGTGCTGAGCGGAATGTGCTGTAAACCACAGCCATACCTTCAGGCCAAGGCCAGAGCCATACCGGATCAATATGAGCATGGCCTATCATGTGTATCCTGTGTTTTGCAGCTTGCTGCTCAAAATGGATAATGTTTGTCAGCGGGCCAAGGACAAGAAATACACTGCCTGCCGCTGTCCGGTTTACAAATGCCCTGCGGGAAAGAGACTTTGTTCTGTCTTTATTGCTCATTAGTTTTTAATTATAGGTTACCGGTTGTCCCGATAATAGCAACACTCAAGCTGGCGAAATCTCCGACCTGGTCTCCAAGTGACGCAGGGACTACTCTGCAAACCGACCTGGATGGTTCCAGCGCTTCCTGCTTAATGATTTTCATACAGGCTGGTTCTATGAATTGCCTGCAGCGGGCTTGTTTCCCGGAGAATTCAAAAATTTCAAGCGCAGTTTTATCTCCTGCAGAGGCTGCTTCTGCAATATCTTTTGTGGTTATATTATTTAGAACTTTAATGTCCTGACAAAATGAAACAGTTTCTCCATCAGCAAGTTTCTCAATGATCATTTTTTTTGCTATAAGAGCGATTCCTGTTCCGCTGCAAAAACCTTCAAATGAACCTTTTTTACCATAAGCCTCAGGTCCATCATCCGCCAGCCGGATATGTCCCACTTCACCGGCAAGGTCGTTAGTGCCTGAATATATTTTCCCGCCGATAATTATTCCTGCGCCCATCCCGGTGCCGAAGGTCAGGAATATCATATTCTCACATCCTTTTCCGGCTCCGAATTTCCATTCAGCCAGAGCACATGCATTGGCATCATTCTGAAGATATGCAGGAACATGGAAGGCGTCACTGAAATTCTGAACGATAGGAATATTGTCCCAGCCAGGAAGGTTGGGGGGCGATTGCACAATACCTGTTTTGCTATCAAGTGGTCCTCCGCAGCTGATCCCAATTGACTGTAATCCGCGTAAGCCAAGCTTCCCGGTTATTGTGGACGCACTTTTCAAGAGAAGACTGATGGTATGTTCCGGACCCCTGTGTGTTTCAGTCGGGAAAACTGATTTTTCAAGGATCTCCATGTTTTCAGTACCGGCAATAACCGCGCATTTGGTTCCTCCGATATCAATACCAAGGTAATACTTGTCTTTCATTTCAAATAATGCCAG
>JAPLDX010000012.1 GCA_026391215.1 Bacteroidia bacterium | reverse complement strand
GTTAAAAATCGCATTCAGCTCACCAATTCCCATTGCGTCACATGGCCTTACTCCCCAGAGAATAATCTCGGGAATATCCCTGAGATCAATCCCTTTCACCAACATCCCATCTTTATTTTTGCTATAATCAAGGATCTTTTCCGTGCGTGGGAAAGCAACTTCCTTTGAAGATTGTGTAGTCTGAACATAGCCGGTCGTTATCTCCGAAAAACGATCAGCCTCCCTGAATGATACTTTCCCGTTCTTTGCGGCAGGAGCATAAACTGTTTTATTGTTTTGCTTCAGGATATCGAAAAGCTTTTCCAGCGATTCCTTCCTTACTAACCGCTTATCAATACTCATATTTTATTGTATAAAGTTTTCTTTATCATCAGGCTTGTATGTTGATAAAAGATGTTCTCCCTTTAAAGAAGGCTGATAACCTCCGAAATTCACCCTGACATCTTCAATCATTCTCTTGGTAAGAAGGTTAAGCGGGATACCCAGAGGACAGGCATTATAACATGCATCGCAATCTACACACCGGCCGGTAAGATGAACCGCTCTCATGAAATGCCACTCAAGATTACCCAGGTCATTTGAAGGAACAGAAATCCACTGAGGCTGATTGACGTCAACGGTGCACCTTGAGCAATAGCACATCGGGCAGGCAGCCCTGCAGGCATAACACTTGAAGCAGGGAGACAATTCATCTATCCAGAACTTCCACCTTTCTGAGGGTGTCATTTTATCAAGCTTCTCAAGCATCTCCCTGTTCCTGGCATCAATCTCTATCTGATACTGATGAACAAATGTTTCGACATCAGCAAGATTACTGAATTCAACCAGTTTGCTTTCAGGGGTAATTCCGAGAACAAGAAGATTATTGTCAGTGACCTGGAATTCAGAAGCAAGCTGGATTATGCTTCTCATTACCGGCAATGTGGCCTCGATTGCCATTCTTCCTTTTTCCTTTATTTCTCGTTTCGTAACATATGCTGCCAGGTTCTGAACACAGCGGCTGTCAAATATAAGTTTGCCGGTATCTTCAGGCTTTTCAGCAAAAAGTGCACGGGTTTTGCCGGCTGTACCTTCCTCATACCCGATCACAACCTTTACTGCAGAGGTTTCAAGAAGCTCTTTGGCCCGTTTTCTCAAATCATCCATTAACTACCTCCTTTACAGGTTTATTTGCAACCCTTTTATAATTGGTATAGGGTCCTAATTCACGGATTGAAGCAACAGTGGTGTTGACGATCTCTGCCCATTTGGCTCCTTCTGCGGCAGAAACCCACGAGAACATTATTCGTCTGGTATCAATACCCATAAAGTCGCAAAGTGAACGGAACATTATCCATCTTCTTCTGGCATGAAAATTTCCTGAGGTATAATGACAGTCGTTCGGATGACATCCTGAGACAATTATTCCGTCAGCGCCTTCAGCAAATGCTTTCAGCAATAACATATAATCAATGCGACCGGTGCATGGGAACCTTACAATACGGACATTTGAAGCATATTTGATACGGCTGGTACCGGTCAGGTCAGCTCCGGCGTATGTGCACCAGTTACACACAAAAGCAATTATTTTTGGTTCAAAATCAGCCATTAACGATAATATTAATATTCATTTAACAGAGCCATTACTTCAGTATACATCTGTTCATGTGTATAACCCTGTATATCAATAGATTTAGTTCGACAGAAAGCTACACATGTCCCGCAACCCTGGCACAAGCCGGGATTAACTTTGGCAACAGTCTTAATTACTTCCCCGCTCCGGCTTTTAATTTCTTCCTTTTCAATTGCCTGGTAAGGGCATGCAGAAACACAAAGGAAACAACCGACGCATGATGAATAAACAGGTGCAGCCTGGCGGTTCACAACAGCTATGAGAGGTTCCCGCGTAAGTTCATCCTGTGAGAACAAACCGGCCACTTTAGCAGCAGCGCCGGAAGCCATAGCAACAGATTCAGGTATGTCACGCGGTGCCTGACATGCACCGGCCAGAAAAATACCTGCAGTATTTGTCTCTACCGGTTTCAATTTAGGATGAGCTTCAGCAAAGAAATGATAAGAGTCGTATGATACATGCAATTTCTGCGCAAGTTCCTCAGCTCCCTCATTTGCAACTCCGGCAGTAGCAAGCACTACCATATCAGCTTCAATTTCGACTGGCATCGCATTGAGCAGAGTATCAGCGCCATTCACTATCAGCTTCCCGTTCTTCTCATATATTTTTGATATCCTGCCGCGTACATAATTGACACCATCGTCCTCAATTGCCCTTCTGACGAATTCCTCATACATCTTTCCTCCTGCCCTTATATCCATATAAAACACATAGGACTTTCCTCCATGCACCTTATGCTGGTAGAGCATTGCATGTTTTTCGATATACATGCAGCAGATTTTTGAACAGTAAGGAATTCCCTTAGCCTGGTCACGTGAACCGGCGCACGCAACAAATACAATCTTTTCAGGGATCTTGCCATCTGAAGGTCTACGGATCTCTCCAAGCGTTGGGCCAGAGGCTGATGCAAGACGTTCAAACTGCAGTCCTGTAATAACATCAGGATATTTGCCGTAACCATATTCGGGGAAGAAATCAGGCTGTTTGACAGTGAAACCTGTTGCAAGAACTATTGCCCCTATTTCTGCTTCTACAATCTGATCCTCCTGGTCAAAACGTATTGCCTGTGTTGGACAGAATTTCTCGCATATCCTGCATTTCCCTTTAGTATAATAAGTGCAATTGATCCTGTCAATCACAGGCTTATTTGGAACAGCTTGCGGGAAGGGAACATAAATAGCAGTCCTCATCCCGAGGCCTTCATTGAACTCACTGGGGATCTTTTTGCTAGGACACTTTATAGTACAGAGACCGCAACCTGTGCAAAGCTTTTCATCGATGCTTTTTGATTTCCTGCGGATCTTCACTTTAAAGTTTCCGATGAACCCATCAAGACTTTCAAGTTCAGCATAAGTATATAAAGTAATATTCGGATGCTGAGCCACTTCCACCATCCTGGGAGTAAGGATACATTGCGAGCAGTCGAGTGTGGGGAAAGTTTCCGAAAGCTGTGACATATGACCGCCTATTGATGGATCCTTTTCAATAAGTATCACCTTATGACCGGCATTAGCAATATCAAGGCTCGCCTGAATACCGGCTATACCTCCTCCTATTACCAGGGCTGTCTTTGT
>JAPLDX010000072.1 GCA_026391215.1 Bacteroidia bacterium | reverse complement strand
GCCATCAGCCAGGACCACCTTTGAGTGAAGCCTCAGGCTCAGCTGGAATCCCTTTGTGATAAGTGTCGGAGAAAAGAACCGGAACAGTATTCCTGAATTTTCAATGCTGTCAATAAATTCCTTTGAAAGATATCCTGTCCCGAATGCATCCAGGAGCAGGTATGTCCTTACGCCTCTTACTGCAGCCCTGATCAATGCATTGACGATCCTTACTCCTGTTTCATCTTCATCAAGAATATAAGTCTGGAAGTGAATATAATGTTTTGCCTCATCAATAACTTTCTCAACAGAAGCAAAGAATTGTTCCCCGCTCTGAAGCAGTTCAATATAATGCCCGTTCTTATAATCATGTATGTGAGACGGAGTTTTCATATCAAACCTCCGGGAATTATCCCCTGTACAAATATAAGACTTTACTGTCAGGTAGGTTAATCATGGTTTTTGCATTACTTTCGTATTGAAAATAAAAATATGTAAGTGACATGAAAAGAACAACGCTTATAATGCTATTGATCGCATTTCTTGGTTCTGTATCGTACGGACAGGATTACAGGACAAGCCTCGGACTGAGGCTTGGATATCCTTATGGTCTGACAGTCAAGCACTTTGTTAGTAAAACAAATGCCCTTGAGGGAATTCTTGCCAGCAGCTGGGGCGGATTTGTTGTTACAGGGTTGTATGAAAATGAGCACTGGACTGGAAAGTATCCCGGGCTGAACTGGTTCTGGGGAGCCGGTGCACATGCAGGTTTCTGGGACCAGGGAAACAATCCAAATGTTGATGATACCTATACCGGATCTATTATCGGAGCTGATTTCATTATCGGACTTGAATATACATTTGATGAGGTTCCTGTCAATTTATCAATCGATCTGCTTCCTGGTTTCAACCTTTTCGGATATACCGGTTGGGGGGGGTTGAACGGTGCTGTATCAGCAAGATATGTGTTTTGATATATTGTATCAGCACATCTGCCTGAATTCATGGTGATTTGATCTGTTTTTTCTGAAATAATTTTGCAATTCAAAAAAAACATGCTTCCTTTGCATCCGCATTTTTAAGTTCTTTGCATGGTCCATTCGTCTAGTGGCTAGGACGTCAGGTTTTCATCCTGGTAACAGGGGTTCGATTCCCCTATGGACTACAAAAACGATCTCATTTTTTTCATAACCGCTTAAAATCAAGAATTTCAGGCGGTTTCTTTTTTTCAGGTACTCAAAATATACTCCAGGACCACTGAAAATCAACAGTGTTTATTCCATCCATCTGAGATCCATACCTGGGTGGAGGGATTTTTATTTGACCCTCATTTAGCTCTTTCATAAATTTGATATTATTAGTACATTAGGCAACAATTAATTTTCGACTTATGAAAAAAGCCGCTCTTTCTTTAGTTTTATTGATATTGTGCTTTCTCACTTTTGCACAAGCACCTGAATATTTCAGCTATCAGGCAATAGTCCGTAATACAGCAGGTGAACCATTAGCAACACAGGATGTAGTCTTTCTTTTCAGTATTATAAAAACCACTGCTGGCGGAACAGTTGTTTATACCGAAAAACATGCAGTTAAAACCAATCAATTTGGATTAGTTAACCTCGCAATAGGTAATGGAACTAGTAAAACCGGAAATTTCACAACGATTGACTGGGGTGCTGATAGTTATTTCCTTAATGTTCAGGTAGACAAAGGAGATGCAATTTTTGTGAATATGGGCACAACACAGATGTTAAGTGTACCTTATGCCTTTTTTGCCGGTAAAGTTCAGACAGTCAGCGGCAGATTTTGTTACCGGGACAAAGATGGTGACGGATTCGGATACATGTATGAATCTGTCTGGGTACCTGATGGAACTGATCCTCCGGCATACTATGTGAACAACGATAATGATTGTAATGATAATGATTATTACACACAGGACGGTTCTCCGGAGATATGCGATGGCATTGATAATGACTGTAACGGATTAATTGATGAATACTGGCCGGAGTTAGGAGACTTGTGTCTTGTAGGTTCCGGTATATGCAGTAATGCCGGATTTAAAATATGTGATCCCGATAATCCTTCCGGCCCTGTTATTTGCAATGCAATCCCGGGTGATCCTCAGGGCCCGGAAGTTTGTAACTATATTGATGACGACTGTGATGGATTGGTTGACGAAGGTTATAATAATGACGGCATTTACAATACTGCCAGTGCCTGTGGAAATTGTTATACTGATTGCCAGTCGATATACAATCTCCCGAATGCATATGGAACATGTGACAATTCAGGTTCAACACCGAATTGTATAATGAATTGTAATCCCGGTTATTATGATTTAGACCAAATACCTCAAAATGGCTGTGAATTCCAACTTCAGGCAAATGCCATCTATGTTTCCCCCGACGGTACTGACACTCCCGGCTGCGGAACGACCTTTAACGAATCTGGAACAATTAATGCCTGTAAATCAATAAATTATGGCATTGATGAAGCAATAGACCAAACGAAAAAGAAAGTCCTTGTTGCTAACGGTTTATATAACGAAACGGTTTATTTGAGTGACGGAATCGACCTTCTTGGCGGATATGATCCTATAACCTGGAGCCGTAACCTGGCTAATTCCCACACCATGATATTTGGCACAGCTAATATTGACAATCATCCGGTTACAATTGTAGCCAATAATATTAATCAGGCTGAATTATCGGGATTTTTAATCTACGGAAATGATGCCACAGAATCCGGTCACAACTCGTATGCTATATATATAAATAGTTCCGGGTCAGGATTAATTTTAAGGAATAATACAATTTATGGAGGAGATGCTGGTGATGGAGAGGACGGCGTGCAGGGACAAAATGGTCTAAATGGAAATTCAGGCAACATAGGTTCGGATGCATTTGATAGTTATGTAGTTTATGGAGATGCTTCATGCCATATAATATCCGGAGGGTTAGCCGGAATTTTGGATTTAGGTTCTTATAGTCTTCAGGGAGGTGATGGCGGTGCTACAACAAAAACCTGTCCTTTTGTGTTTGGTTCGACAGCAGGTAGCGGAATCAAGGGAGGTGCAGCCGGATCATTGTCGGGTGGAACTGGTGGCGCAGGAGGTTATCATGCGTGGGTACAAATTTTTTCGTGTTCAGGATATGAAACGCAAGGTCCTCTGAATGGAGTTGATGGTCAAAATGGTATCAGCGGAGCGAATGGTTCAGCAGGTTCAGGTGGCACTGATGTTTCCGGGTCAATAGTAGCATCACATTGGTATGGTCAGAATGGTTCAGATGGTTTGAACGGAGATGACGGCAGTGGTGCTGGAGGTGGTGGCACTGGGGGAAGTTTGCTTATGCATGCGTCATGTTTTGCTAAATACTCAACAACATTAGTCTATGCCCCAACTGGTGGAGGAGGTGGTAGTGGGGCTCAAGGCGGCTTTGGAGGAAATGGTGGTCAACCAGGTGGTGCATCTCTTGGCATTTTGGTGATTGATGGTACGGTTCCAACCATTGCTAATAATATTTTTCACTTAGGAAATGGAGGTAATGGTGGTAATGGTGGTATTGGTGGATACATGGGAATAGGAGGTCTAGGAGGATTGGGAGGTAATATTAGCCTTGAATTATTAGAGGCTATTAATTTTCTCAAACCAGGTTCGGCAGGATGTGGTGGAAAAGGTGGTGATGGTGGCCATGGCGGTGGTGGTGGTGGCGCAACCGGTGGTAGTTCGTTTGGTATTTATACTTCAAATACTGGCGGCATTGCTGATTATCAAAGTAATAACACTTTTATCGGAGGCACACCAGGTAATGGAGGTGAAGGAGGTTATTCCCTTGGGAATCCTGGTCAGGATGGATCCAACGGAATTATAGAATACTGCAGTTATCACTGATGCAAAGATGTTTCTGAAGACATGAAACCAATAAACATTCACATAGATGCAAAATCATAGTTCCAGAATGCAGGGTATTTTAGTCAGCTTAGTTTTCTCAGGAATTTTGGCGTGCCCGGGATTTGCTCAGGTACCTCAGAAATTGAGCTACCAGGCAGTGATCCGTGATGCATTGGGAGCGCTTATAACGAATACACAGGTAGGTATTCGCATTTCCATTATAAGAGGACCACTGCCAGGAACTCTTGCTTACCAGGAAATACAAACGCCAGTCACCAATGAAAACGGTTTAGTGACACTGGAGATAGGTGGTGAAAACGGATTTGATGCCATAAGCTGGGGAAGCGAAGTACACTATATCAAAACAGAGACAGATCCTGATGGCGGCACAAATTATACCATATCCTCAATCAGCCAGATGTTAAGCGTGCCATATGCCTTTTTTGCTGGTAAAGCTCAGGCAATATGCGGCAGATTTTGTTACCCGGACAAAGATGGTGACGGATCCGGAGATGCATATTCTCCGTTGTGGATACCGGAAGATATAAATGTTCCAACCGGATTTATTCTTAACGGGGAAGACTGTAATGATCTGGATCCGTCTGTTCATCCGGGTGCGACTGAAATTTGCGGTGACGGGATAGATCAGGATTGTGATGAACTCGTTGATGAGACCTGCTGATACAGACGCAATATCTCTAATCACTAAAATCTTTAAGTAATGAAGAAAAGTTACATTCCTGTGTGCCTGATAATGACTTCATGCATGCTAATCAATTGTTCGCATTCTTCACAAGACACTAAAATAATTTCCTGGCCAAATTTTAGAGGAACGAATTGTTCCGGACTCGCAACATCGGATCAAAATCCACCGGTAGAATTTGGT
>JAPLDX010000046.1 GCA_026391215.1 Bacteroidia bacterium | reverse complement strand
GCACGGTCCATCTTATTTACAAAGGCTATCCTGGGTACACCATATTTGTTTGCCTGACGCCAGACAGTTTCAGACTGAGGCTCAACACCTCCAACAGCACAGAATACAGCTACGGCGCCATCAAGTACCCGTAAGGATCTTTCCACCTCAACGGTGAAATCTACATGGCCCGGCGTATCGATAATATTTATCTTGAAATCTTCTCCCTTGTATTTCCAGTATGTAGTTGTGGCAGCTGATGTAATGGTAATACCTCTTTCCTGCTCCTGAACCATCCAGTCCATCTGGGCATTCCCGTCATGGACTTCACCCATACGATGGGTACGACCGGTATAGAACAGAATACGTTCTGTCGTAGTGGTCTTCCCGGCATCGATGTGTGCCATGATCCCGATGTTCCTGGTATATTTCAGATTTGGATTCATTTACCTGTTTGCATCAACAATTAAAACCTGAAATGAGCAAAAGCCTTGTTGGCTTCGGCCATTCTGTGAGTATCCTCTTTTTTCTTATAGGCACCGCCTTCAAGCTTATATGCAGCCATCAACTCTGCAGCAAGACGTTCGGCCATTGAGTGACCAGTTCTTTTGCGTGCAAATGATATCATATTCTTCATGCTGATGCTTACTTTGCGGTCGGCCCTGATTTCCATAGGAACCTGGAAAGTCGCACCACCTACACGGCGTGCTTTGACTTCAACCTGCGGTGTGATATTTTCAAGAGCCTGCTTGAAGATCTCAAGAGGGGTCTTACCTTCACTCTTAAACTTATCGCCTACTATATCAAGTGAGTCGTAGAATATCTGATAAGCAATGTTCTTTTTACCACTATACATAAGATTGTTAACAAACCTTGTTACATACGGATCGTTGAATTTCGGATCCGGTAAAAGAATCTTCTTCTTTGGTTTTGCTTTTCTCATATCTTATTCCTTTAATGTTACTTTTTAGGCCTTTTTGCACCATATTTTGATCTTCTCTGAGTACGGCCATCAACACCGGAAGTATCGAGTGCACCACGAATAAGGTGGTAACGGACTCCCGGAAGATCTTTTACCCTGCCACCCCTTATTAATACAATGGAGTGCTCCTGAAGATTATGACCTTCACCTGGTATGTAAGCATTTACTTCCTTCTGGTTTGTAAGCCTTACCCTAGCCACTTTCCTCATTGCAGAATTTGGTTTCTTTGGAGTGGTCGTGTAAACACGCACACAAACACCTCTTCTCTGAGGACATGAATCCAGAGCAGGAGCTTTACTTTTGTCTACCAGTCTCTTCCTGCCTTTTCTGACTAACTGCTGAATTGTCGGCATATTTTTAAATTAATTTGTAATATATTTTACTCAAAAAAATGGTTTGCAAAGGTATTGATTATATTTTAAGAATTACAAACCAGCCTGTCAATTTTTTCAAATTAATATTCCATTCGCTCTTCAGCTGCCTGAAATCATAATAAATCAGCGCCTAAAGCATGTCTTGAAACTAATACCATTCAAACTTAATCGTAAGTCGTGAACAGGTAACTTCCCGATTCTTCCTGCAGAAAAATATTTTGTAAACTTACCTTCGAAAGAAAAACCGGTACTCCTGCGTTTCAAAAAACTGGTGCAAAGGAAATAAAAATTCTTGATATTATGCACTCTTTCTAGAACTGTTTTTAAAAAATTGTTATTTTTGTCCGCGCCAAATCCGTATATGACTAAGTATAAAATAATAACTATTCTATCATGAAAACATACCTGACAGACCAGATTAAAAACATTGCTATACTGGGTAACTCCGGATCAGGAAAGACTACTTTAGGTGAAGCCATGCTCTTTAACGGCGGTGTTATTGAGAGAAGAGGTACTATCGATGGCAAAAATACAGTCTCTGATTATCACCCTATAGAACATGAAAACGGAAACTCACTTTATTCCACCGTTCTCTATACGGAATTCCTGAATAAAAAAATAAATATACTCGATACCCCGGGTCTTGATGATTTTAGCGGAGGAGTAATCTCTTCGCTTTATGCAACTGATTCAGCAATTTTGCTAATAAATGTGCAGAATGGCGTTGAGGTAGGCACAGATATTCATTTCCGTCATGCCGAGAAAGTACATAAACCGCTCATCATTGCTGTAAATGGACTGGATCATGAAAAAGCCAACTTCGATAAGTCCCTTGAAATGATGAAGGAACGGTTTGGCGCTGGAGTAACCCTGGTTCAATATCCTGTCAATGAGGGTGTCGGATTCAATTCTATCGTTGACGTTCTGAAAATGAAATTGCTTCAGTATGGGAAAGAAGGTGGAGCCGCCAAGGTTACAGATATCCCGGCTGAACAAAAGGATAAAGCTGCAGAGCTTCATAATGCCCTTGTAGAAAAAGCAGCCGAGAGCGATGAAGCTCTGATGGAGCTTTTCTTCTCAAATGACACACTGAGCGAAGCAGAGATCAGAAAAGGGATCTCAAAAGGTATTCTCTCCAGGGGACTGTTCCCGGTATTCTGCACTTCTGCAAAAAACAATATGGGAGTTGACACTCTGATGGAATTCATTGTAAACGAGGCACCTTCCATTACCGACATGCCTGCTCCGAAAAACAGCAAGGGCAATGAGGTTAAACCTGATCCTAAAGGTCCGGCATCAGTTTATGTCTTCAAATCGTCAATAGAGGAACATATAGGCGAGATCAACTATTTCAGGGTCTATTCAGGAAAGATCTCTGAAAACCTCGATGTAATAAACACCAATAACAGTACAAAAGAAAGACTTGCACAGCTTTATGTAAATGCCGGGAAAAACCGTACACGGGTATCGGAACTTCATGTCGGGGATATCGGTGCTTTCGTTAAACTGAAAAACACCAAGATAGACCATACTCTTAATGCTCCCGGGAATGACTGGAGATATGAAGGCGTCAAATTTCCTGAACCCAAGTACCGCACGGCCATCAAAGCACGTAGTGAAAGCGATGATGAGAAGCTTGGTGAAGCTTTAAATAAAATACACCTTGAGGATCCGACCATCATAATTGAATATTCCAAGGAACTGAAGCAGATCATCATCCATGGACAGGGTGAATACCATTTGAATATAATGAAGTGGCATCTTGATAATATTTACAAGATTCCGACAAACTTCAATCCTCCCAAGATACCCTATCGTGAGACAATTACGAAAGCAGCACAGGCTGATTACAGGCATAGGAAGCAGTCAGGAGGTGCCGGTCAGTTCGGGGAAGTTCATTTGATAGTAGAACCTTATGTGGAGGGCTCATCAGAAATGTCAATGATGAAGTTCGGAGGAAAAGAAATAAAGCTCTCAGTAAGAAGCAAGGATGAGATAGATCTTGACTGGGGAGGTAAGCTTATATATTGTAATTGTATCGTCGGTGGATCGATAGATGCCCGATTCCTGCCTGCAATACTTAAAGGCATAATGGAGAAGATGGAAGTCGGCCCACTGACAGGATCTTACGCGCGCGACATAAGGGTTTATGTGTATGACGGTAAGATGCACCCGGTTGACTCCAACGAAATATCGTTCAGGCTTGCAGGGAGAAATGCGTTCAGTCAGGCATTCAAGAATGCAAATCCCAAGATCCTTGAACCTGTTTATGATGTTGAGATAATGGTACCCTCCGATCGCATGGGCGATGTAATAAGTGATCTTCAGGGTCGTCGCGGCATGGTGCTTGGGATGGCAAGTGAGAAGAGATTCGAGGTTATCAAGGCAAGGGTTCCGCTTGCAGAAATGAATAAATACTCAACAGCTCTCAGTTCAGTAACCGGCGGTCGTGCTATGTATACTATGAAATTCTCTGATTACTCTCAGGTTCCCGGCGATGTGCAGGATGCTGTAATTAAAGCTTATACAGAAGAGGAAGAGGAAGAATAATCACACGGTCTTCAGCACATCCCACACAAAAGCCCTGATTCCCACTTCCTCGTTTATCGAGTCAATTTTCTTTACATTCGCCAGGAGATTATCGACGATATTGTCATCAACAATTGTCAGCAGACTTTTATTGATTTCAGGCCAGGCATGGGTACCAAGGTGAGGCACACCGGTATTGCTACCTCTTCCCTGGACATTTTCCCAAAGTGTATAGCCTTTTATTTTCATCTTATCCAGAAGGTACTCCACTCTTTCAGTGTGAGCCTGATTATATATGATCATTATAGCTTTCATAACCTGTTATTTTAATTATTGAACTTGTTGAGGGGCAGAATTACCGTTCACAAAATCGAATTCAGAATATACAGCAAGGGTTTTATTTCTCTCACCATGTTTCGTAAATACTGCATATACGACAGGTACAAGAACCAGTGTTACCAGTGTTGAGAAAATCAAACCTCCGATGACTGCAACTCCCATAGGGCTCCAGAGCTCTGATCCTGAACCTTTGCTCATAGCCAGTGGAAGCATCCCGAGTATAGTCGTTGCTGATGTCATTAAAACCGGCCTCAGCCTGGATCTCCCTGACATCGCTATTGCTTCATAAAGCTCATTGCCCCTGTCTCTCATAAGGTTAATAAAGTCAACAAGAACAATTGCATTCTTGACAACGATACCGATCAGCATTACCGCTCCGATGCCCGAGATAACACTTAATGTGGTTTTTGTTATGAACAGTGCTATAGCGACCCCGGAGAAAGCAAACGGTATAGAAAACATAATAATAAATGGCATTTTCAGGGATTCGAACTGGGAAGCCATGACAAGATATACAAGTATCAGGCTGACCAGGATCAGGACTGCAATATCCATAAAGGACTCCATCTGCTCCTTTATTGCCCCGGAAATCTGTACCATGACACCAGGAGGGACAGGCGTCTCGTTGATTGCTTTCTGAACTTCTGTCTGCAGTTCTGTAAAAGATCTCTTATAAGGCGTAAAAGATACATTTACAATCCTTTCCCTCCGTTTTCTTGCAATACTCGGTGGTGACCAGAATTCTTTGATAACTGCAATCTCACCAAGCCTGATTATCTGGCCCATGGGATTAGTTATACCTATGTTTTCGATATCTGTAAGGGTACTTCTTGCGCTCTCTTTGAATCTGACAACAACATCATATTCATCACCAGACTGACGAAGACGTGTGGCTGTCATTCCTGCTACTCTGTTCTTGATAGCAGATGAGACCATGGCTGTATTCAGTCCGCTGGTAATCATTTTATTCTGATCGAGAATGATCTGAAGCTCGGGTTTTGATTTGTCGCGGCTTATGGTAACATCTTTTGCACCCTGGATCATTTTTACTTTTGCCGCAAGCTCTTCAGCTACAACGTTTGTCTCTGCAATATTATACCCGTAAATTTCCACATCAACGGTACTGGAACCCATGCCGGGCATATTATCAGAGGTGCTCACTGTAAAGTCAATAATTTCAGGAACTTTGGCAAATTCTGCTCTCATCTCTTCTGCCAGTTCCATTACACCTTTTTTACGTTTTTCAATCGGGACAAGCCTCATGGAATAGGTAATCACATGAGTTCCTCCCGCACCGAACATTGATGAGAAGCCGGCCTGGTCATCTGAACCGGTGGATGATGAAGCAAGGTTTACTTCCGGAAATTTTTCTTTCAGCAATTTGTCAATCTTATCAGTCGTCTTCAGGGTCTCATCTACCCTGGTTCCAGTCTGGAGTTCTAATGTTGCAGTAATTCTTGACTGGTCAGCCTGCGGAAAGAATTCAGTGTCAATTTGAGTAAACAGAGCCATTGATCCTGTAAAAATCACAACTGCGATTAATATGGTTATTTTTTTATGATAAAGGGCCCAGCGAAGGGTCTTTTCATAAAATTTATCAAACCAGTTAAGCCCTTTCCGGATGCTTCCGTCATAAGTCCAGAAGGGGGCATCTTTTCTGATCGGATACCATTTGAGCATAAGGGCGCTCATGGTAGGAGTAAGAGTTATAGCTGCAAAAACTGATGTCACTATAGTAATTGACACCAGCATACCCAACTGTTTGAATAGTATCCCAGTAAATCCCTTTACAAATGTGAGAGGGAAGAATACTGCAACCACTGTTAATGTCGTAACAATGACTGCCAGCCAGACCTCATTTGTAGCATAGATGGCTGCTTCCCTTGGTCGGCTTCCTCTTTCAACATGTTTTGTGATATTCTCCAGAACGACAATGGCATCATCCACCACCATACCGATCGCTATCGAAAGAGATGTCAGTGAAATGATATTTATTGATTCCCCTGTTATAAAAAGGTAGATAAAGGCTACCACCAGGGAAATGGGGATAGTGACAATAATTATAACAGTTGCCCTCCATCGTCCAAGGAAAAAGAGTACGACGAGAATGACAAAGATTGCCGCATAAAGTAGTGTCTCTGTCAGGTTGCTTATTGAATCTTTGATAAATGTTGCGCTGTCAAAGAGCTTTTCAATCTTTACATCTGCCGGCAGATCTTTTGTTAAAGATGCAAGTGTTTTCTCTATTTCTTTTGTCACTTTAACGGTATTGCCACCTGATTGTTTCTGAACATACAAAGTCATCCCGGGGAGACCGTTGATTCTGGTATCAAGTTTTGTTTCACGTATGGTATCGCGTACTTCCGCAACATCCTTCAGGTAAACATTATTGCCGTTATAGCTGCTTACCACGATATTCTTCATGATATCACTCTCGGGGAATTCACCCTGTATTCTCAGCGGATAATCGGTCTGCCCCATTTCTATGTAGCCGGCCGGCATATTCATATTTTCAGCCCGCAGAATATTGCCAATTTGCTCTATGGTAAGATTGTATGCTTCCATTTTCCTGGGATCAACATCAATATATACTTTGCGGCCGGGAACCCCAGCAAGGCTGATTGATCCTACTCCCTCTATCCTGTTAAGTGGATTTACTATTTTTTCATCAAGTATCTTTTCCAGCCCCCTGTAACTCTCTTTTGCT
The DNA here is from genome assembly GCA_026391215.1 of Bacteroidia bacterium. Classification (GTDB taxonomy): domain Bacteria; phylum Bacteroidota; class Bacteroidia; order Bacteroidales; family VadinHA17; genus LD21. The sequence continues at coordinate 14,194 of JAPLDX010000046.1, read as the reverse complement.
GTAATAGCATAGAAGACGATAGGCATCATACTCGAATTGAATTTCATAATTGTTGGTTTCTCACTGTCCTCAGGAAGGTAATTCTCAATAAAGCTCAGACTGCTTCGTATATCATTGGAGACTTCATCGAGATTTGTACCGTACTCAAAATTCATAAATATTACTGAGAGACCATCACTTGATGTAGAAGTCATCTCTTTAAGGTTTCCTACTGAGTTAAGCAGATCTTCTACAGGCCTTGTTATATTGGTCTCAATATCAGATGCACTTGCACCCGCATAAGTGGTTACAACTCCTATAAATGGGAGTTCCATCTCAGGGTACAGATCCACAGGCAGCTGAGTGAGTGAATAAATACCTATGACCATCAAGGCTACGAAGACCAGGATTGTCGTTACTGGTCTCTTTACGGAACTACTGTATATGCTCATTTGATTATTTTGTTATTCTGAACTTACTTTACTACTTCAATCTTATCATTGTTGAGAAGCCTGGATTGTCCTTCGGAAACCAGGTTGTCTCCCTCTTTAAGGTTTTCCGAAATGATCTCGAGCTGATCATCAAACCGCTTTCCTATCAATACTTCAACGCGCTCTGCATCACCCTGATTCTCAATAAATACATACCTTACATTGGTGCCTTCCTGCAGAAGTACTGTACCGGCCGGCACAACAAAAGTCTCCACTTCCCCAAGGTTCATTGAAACCCTGACGAACATTCCGGGCTTAAGAAGGTCGTTCCTGTTTGGAAGTTCAACCTCTGTGACAAATGATCTTGTTGCAGAACTGATTGTGGGTGCAATACGGAACACCTTCCCTGTAAATGTTTCATTTTCATATACATCTGCAATTATAATTGCTTTCATCCCTATCTTTATCAAAGGATAATATTGTTCTGAAACAGCAACGTTTATCTTAAGCGGATTAACCTGCATTACCGTAACAACTGCCGACCTTCCCGATTGTGTTGTGGGAGTTCCGGAATACATTTCACCGTTCTCAAAGTATTTTCCTGTCACTATGCCGGTGAAAGGAGCCTTGAGGAGAGTGTTCTGCTCCATGAAATCCACATTTGTCCTTGTGACCTCATACTGGGTTTTCATCTGATCATACTGCTGCTGTTTCGCACTTCCTGATCTGAGAAGTGTATCAAGCCTGGAAAGGTCCTTCTCAAGGTTTGCAAGCTGAAGCTTAAGCTGGTAGAGCTGAGTGCGGTCCATAAGGAATAGCTTATCTCCCTTATTCACCTTGTCACCTACCTCAACATATATTTTATCAATCCTGCCGGGAGTAGAAGGCGCCATATTAACCTCTTCAAAAGGAAGAATGGTTGCTGTATAATCTATCGTCCTTGCAATTTTTGTTTTAGCAAGGGTTAAGACTTTAATCGGTATTGCGGCCTTAACTTCTGCAGTAACAGAATCATTGCCTGGCGCAACCGGATTATTAGTTTTCGAAGAGCAGCCTGTTATTATAAGTCCGCTGATAAGGATTGCCGGAATTGTTCTTAAGTATTTCATTATTAATTATTTTGAAGGTTTGTTCTTTTAATTACTACATATTATTTAACAGCTTATCAAGAGCGAGTTTAGTCTGCAGGAGATTCATCAGGGCTGAAACATAGTTATTTTCTGCCTGAAGATACAGACTGTTAGCCTGGGTAAGTTCAAGACTTGATGCCATTCCCTGTTTGAATTTGTTTTCCGTACTGGTATAAACTCTCCGTGAGACTTCCACATTATCTTTCTGACTTTTATATTGAAGATTGGCATTGACGAGATTGTACCTGAGCTGTTTCTCCTGAATTCTGAGCTGATCTGAAATCATATCCTTTGTGTTTCTCGCTTTCTCAAGGTTTATCTGGGCCTTTTTTATTCTGGCATACCGCTGGCCACTGGCAATAATAGGAACTGATAGTTGCAGAGCGATAAGGGAACTGTTATACCAGTCAATTTCTGACATTTTATCTCCCATTCCTGTTTTTGTCGTCTGAATTACACCTGCAAGAGTAGGTAATACCTGAGCTTTCTGCGCCTTAAGACCGAGTTCAGACAACTGTTCCTGTCCTTCAATGAGCTTATAACTCAGATTATTTGTGTAATTGAATTCCTGCGACAGGAGTTCTTCGACATGAACAGCTTGAGTAAGATCGTCAAGAGTTCCGGTGAGTCTGATCTTTGTATCGGATTCAACTCCAAGCTGAAACCTTAGTAAATTGTAATTCATCTCCATAGTTCTTTCCAGCATACTCCTGGAATTTTCAACCATATTGACATTTGAAACCATCTGATCAACATCTGTCGATTCTGCCATACCCACATTAAACATTGTTCTGGTCGATTTCAATGTTTCCCTGAGGTTTTCAAGATTGCCATTGAGAATTCTCAGTGACTCTTCGGATACCAGGATAAGGTAGTAAACAGATGTTACAGCTTCCCGCACGTCCAGCTCAGTGCTGCTGACATTGGTTTCAGCCAGTTTTTTTGCAAGTTTTGTCGTTTCTATCCCGACAAGGTAAGGAGCATTGAATAATAGCATGCTTGCCTGCAAACCTACAGAAGCATTATACTGTGATCCCATTGTTATCGGAATTTTTGTATCTGTACCACCGAAGAAGTCAGGCATCAGAAAAACCATCTGTTTAATGTTGTCCGTTATACCTGCACTTGATGAAACCTGTGGCAATCCTGCGGAAATCATTTCCCATAATGCCATTTTGGATGCATTCACATCCAGTCTGGCTGAAATTACCATCTTATTATGCTGAATCGCATATTCCTGCGCCTCATCCAATGACAGTACCAATTCATTTTCTGTCTCCTGGCCTGCAAGAGTGCCCCATATTAATGCCAGTGACATAATTGAGGTGATTAAAAATTTCCTTTTCATAAAATCCGATTTTGTCTATTCTGTTTTGACCTTTACTTATTTTTGTCCCCTTTTTCTTTCGTAATAATTTATAAGATCAAGACCTTTTTGTGTTGAAATACCCCTCAGGTAATTTATATAGAAGTCTCTGATTATATCTTTATTAATAAAATCCTCAGGAGGAAATACTTCCTTGTCGTTTGACATTCTGATAACCTCAAGCAAACATTTGTTTGTTATCTTTAAGTCAATATCCTTGCGAAAGATACCTTCCTTTATTCCTCTCTTCAGAACATCAGCATTATTACTGTAGTATGGAAGCTCATCAGCTTCTGTAAGCTTCGTGACCAAATCATTATGAAATCTCTTCATGTCCATCTGGAATGCCGGGCTCATATTCCTGAAATGTTCCTGCATCATGTCAAGCATCTTAAAGATCGCTTCAATCACGTTTTCTGATTCGTTAAACACTTTTGTAGTCATTTCGCGCTGTCTGACTGTCATCCACTTCAATACACCTGACAGAAGTTCATCCTTGTCTTTAAAAACCTCGTAAATCGTTCTCTTTGATATACCCATCTGGTTTGCAAGCATATCCATAGTCACTGCCCGTATCCCGTAGGTGCGGAACATGATTGCTGCTTCATCCAGAATTCTCTGCCTGTAATCCATAATTAAAATTAAAACGCTGCAAAAATGAGAAAACTATTTTAGTTTACAAAGTTTTCTTCGTTAAAATTTCAAAAAAACCAGTAAAAACCCGAAATTTACCGGTGAATGACAAAACCAACCCCCCTGCCCCCCTGAAGGGGGGTTAAATCCTGGTTATTAATAATATTGTCTGATAATCAGGGAATTAGCCCCCCTTTAGGGGAAATGGGGGGTCAATAGGAGTGCCGTTATACCTTATATTTTATAATATATGAAACCAAAAATTATTTACCAGGTAGATGCTTTCACCACAGAGCCTTTTAAAGGTAATCCTGCCGGAGTATGTATTCTTGAGAGTGAGATGCCTGAAGAATGGATGCATAATATGGCTGCTGAAATGAATCTGTCAGAGACCGCTTTCATTGTTCCTGACGGCAAGACATTTAAAATCAGGTTCTTTTCACCTGAGGCAGAGATACCGCTCTGCGGTCATGCAACCCTTTCATCGTCTCATATAATGTATGAGACAGGAGTGGTCAAAAAGAATAAAGAAATCACCTTCATGTCCAAAGCAGGCAAACTGGTGATTAGGTTTGATAACGGATGGGTGACAATGAATTTCCCTGCGTACCAGGTGAAACCTGTAAAAATTCCGGACGGGATCGATAAGATCATAGGGGTCACTCCTGCCGAACTGCATCGCACGGCACATGGATGGAGCTTCGCTCTGTTAAGAAATGAAAAGGAAGTAAAGGAGATGAAACCCGATTTCAAGGCAATGAGAAATTCCGAATTCGGAGATCTTATAGTTACTGCACCATCAGATGATCCTTCATTCGATTTCTGCGTCAGGTGCTTTGCTCCTGCTCTTGGCATTGATGAAGATCCAGTGACCGGTTCTGCACATTGTGCACTAGTTCCTTTCTGGCATGACAAAACCGGCCGGAATGAATTTGTCTCGCACCAGGTTTCCAGAAGAGGCGGAATATTAAAAGTGGCTCTTAAGGGAGACAGGGTAGAAATATCAGGGCAGGCGAAAACCATTTTCAGGGCAGAATTGTTATAAAGAAAGGCGCAACGGCTCAACGGCACAAGGGCGCTAAGGCACAGAAAAAAGATATATAATACTCATAAATATATGAAGATCAATCCTGATTTAAGAATAACTGAACTAAGGCTTGAGTTGCCTCCTGCCCCCGGACCAGCAGGGGTATATAAACCAGTTCTTGTTGCGGGCAATTTATTATTCATTTCCGGACAGGGACCTGTAAAACCAGACGGGACGCTGATTAAGGGAAGACTTGGTCTTGACATGAATACTGAAGATGGGAAACTTGCCGCTAGACAGGCAGGTCTGACAATGCTATCAACAATTAAAACACATTTCGGTGAGCTTAAAAGAATTAAAAGAATAGTCAAGGTGCTGGGGATGGTCAACAGCACATCAGATTTTAATCAGCATCCGGCAGTTATTAACGGATTCAGTGAACTTATGGCTGAAGTATTCGGAGAAGAAAATGGTGTCGGAACAAGAAGTGCCGTAGGAATGATGCTGCCATCAGGTATTGCTGTTGAGGTTGAAGCTGTTTTTGAATTAAATAATCCATAAAATGGTGAAGTCCGGATTTGCTCATCGGGCATGGTATGTAATTGATAATGTAGGAGATGTATTTTCTCCTGCTTTACTTGTTTATCCCGACCGCATAGAGGAGAACATCCTCAGAATGATAAATATTGCTGGAGATGCCGGCCGGCTGAGACCCCATGTAAAAACACATAAGATGCCTGAGATCATCAGACTGCAGATGAAACATGGCATAAAGAAATTCAAATGTGCAACTATAGCTGAAGCTGAGATGGCTGGACGGTGCGGGGCTCCTGACATCCTGCTGGCATATCAGCCGGCAGGACCCAGTATCAACAGGTATTTTAACCTGAAGCAAAATTATCCCGAAGCAAAATTCTCCTGTATTGCTGATTCAGAAAAAGTGATCAGGGAATTATCTGATGCGGCAGTAGCTAAAAATATTGAAGCTCATATTTGGCTGGACATTAACAACGGGATGAACCGCACTGGAGTTGTTCCCGGGGAAAAAGCGGCCGGCCTTATCAATCTGATCAACAATCTGCCAATGTTGAAGATGGAAGGTCTGCATGTTTATGATGGCCATATTCATGAACCCGATCCTGCGCTCCGCAGAAAAATCTGTGATGAATCATTTGCTCCAGTTTCTGGTTTTATGAAACAACTGGAGAATGACAATATCAAATATATAAAAGTCGTTGCCGGCGGTTCCCCTACATTTCCTGTTCATGCTCTTCGCAGAAATGTTGAATTAAGTCCCGGAACAGTACTATTATGGGATTATGGATACAGCAGCGCTTTTTCTGATATGGACTTTTTGCATGCAGCAGTGCTCTTAACCCGTGTAGTCAGCAAACCGGCACAGGATCTTGTTTGTCTTGATCTGGGACATAAGTCGGTAGCATCAGAGTTCCCTCAGCCGAGAATAATATTTCCCGGATCGGGTGATTTTTCGATAATTATGCATAATGAAGAACATATGGTAATAAGAACAATAGAAGCCGGCATGATGAATATTGGCGATCCTTTGTATGCAATTCCTCTTCATATCTGTCCTACTGTAGACAGGTTTGACATAGTTTCTGTTGTGAAGGATGGGAAAGTGACTGAACAATGGAATGTTGAAGCACGTAAGAGAGTAATAACTATCTGATAGTGAAATAAAAACGGCACGAAGGAGTAATGGCGCAACGGCACAACGACGAAACACCTTTGAGCCGTTATCTGTATAGATACAGATATCCACGGTATTCTTTGCTGTCATACCTTATATCATCCCATCCCAATGCGCGGATGATATAAAAATAGACACCGGGAGTTGCTTTTCTTGAGGAATTGTTGACATTGCCATCCCAGCCTGTCCACTCCCTCAGGCTTTCTCCTTCCCCACTGAAACCATATACTTTAAATCCTGACTGGCTGAAAACCTCCATGCTTATATACCTCAGCGATTTGGATTCAACCATGAACAGGTCATTATATCCGTCCCCGTCGGGTGTGAAGACATTAGGGATATTAATGAATGATGGCTCTACAGTAATTTTTTCTGATCTCAGCGAATCAATGCAATGACGCTCGCTTTCAATTGTAAGCAAAACTGTATACTCACCAGGCTTATAATAGATATGCGGATCGGGATTTTCGAGATCTGAAAAGGTGCTGTCACCAAAATCCCAGGTATAAATATATCCCCTCACTGAAGTATTTGTTATTGCTACTTCAAGAGGTGCTTCTCCTTCTATGGGATCAACAGTAAAATCTGCATTTACGTGGATCGATTCATATAAGAATGATGATTCACTGCTGCAGGTAAGTGAGTTCACCTTGAGCTTATATGTCACATCCTCAAGAGGAGGTGAAAAAGTAATGGGATCTATTTCAGTAGATGGATGTGGAATTGATGATGTCGGCTCTGATGACCATGTGAAAGTCAACGCATTCCTCATGTTCAGAGGTATTCCCGTCACTTTATCATAATACCGGAAAGTTTTAACAGTAGCTGATGTGTCACCATCAAGAGCGACATAATTACAATGTTTCATCGGGTTTTTCAGCTTTGCATCCACATAGGGCGGCTTATCAAAAGCTATCCATCCCACAAAGCTCGTATCAGGAATACCTGAACTTTCTATATCCACTTTATAACCGCCTTCTGCAAGATTGTTTATAGTCGAAGATGTTACCCCTATATCTGTTTTAATCGAATCGCTGAAGCTCTTTTTCAGTTCATTCCAGCGAAACCATTTAAATGTGAAAGGACCGCCTCCTCCTGGTCTTGTGGAAGTAAGCGTTCCCGATTCGGTACCTGTCTGACTGCAATAAATAAATACCGGATCCTTGACTCCTGGTGATGACGGGTACGAGGTATATCTCATGGTTCCAGCCCCGGGGGAAGTAAGCTGGCCATTTAACAACAAAGGCATAAAAACGGCTGCAAAGACAAACCAATAACGCACAGGCACTCTGAGATTTCTTTTATAAACGGATTCTACAATCCTATTTGTATAATACTCCGCAATAATAATAAATTCTGTTGATAAATTTTACGTCGAATTTTTCAACATTCGGTTTCACTGATTTTGTATTTGTTAATTTTACCCCACCCAAACGCTGTAATTCTGTAAAACTGATGACCCGTAATTATCTTAACGACCTGAATGAAGCTCAGCAGCAGGCTGTCATACATACTGAAGGACCTGCTCTTGTAATTGCCGGAGCAGGTGCGGGTAAGACACGGGTACTCACCTACCGGATCGCTCATCTGCTTCAGAAGGGAGTACCTGCAGGAAATATCCTCGCTCTCACGTTTACAAACAAAGCCGCGGGAGAAATGAAGGAGCGGATCGCAAGAATAGCAGGCTCTGAAATTGCACGTTACCTGTGGATGGGCACCTTTCATTCAATATTTGCAAGGATACTGAGGATTGAAGGCGACAGGCTGGGATACAAATCAAATTACACTATTTATGATTCTGTCGACTCAAAGAGCCTGGTAAGGACAATAATAAAAGAGCTCAACCTGGATGATAATGTCTACAAACCGGGTGTTATAGCCGCAAGGATATCATCATCAAAAAATAGCCTGATAACAGCAAACATGTATGCAGCCGACACCTCAATGTACGAATATGATAAAGCCAGCAGGATGCCCCTTCTTGCGGAGATTTTTAAAATATATTCGTCACGATGCTTCAAGGCAAATGCAATGGATTTTGATGATCTCCTTATGAATACAAATATCCTGTTCCGGGATTTTCCTGATGTGCTTGCTGCCTACCAGGAGAGATTCAGGTATATCCTTGTGGATGAATATCAGGACACTAATTATGCTCAGTATCTCATCGTGAAAAGGCTTGCAGCGATACATCATAACCTTTGTGTGGTGGGAGATGATGCCCAGAGCATTTACTCCTTCCGCGGAGCAAGAATTGAAAATATCCTGGACTTTAAAAATGATTACACTGACTACCAGCTTTTTAAGCTTGAGCAGAATTACCGGTCGACACAGACTATTGTTAATGCAGCCAATGAGATCATTGCGAACAACGAAGGGCAGATACATAAACAGGTTTATTCAAAGAATGAACCCGGGGAAAAGATAATGGTTATGCAGGCCATGACTGATACAGAAGAAGGATTTAATGTAGCTTCAGATATATTAGACAGGAGCCTTTCCCAGCAGCTCAGCTGGAATGACTTTGCCATTCTGTACAGGACAAATGCCCAGAGCAGGATATTTGAAGAGACGCTTCGCAGGAAGAATATCCCATATAAAATCTATGGCGGCCTCTCATTTTATGAACGCAAGGAGATAAAGGACATCCTTGCCTATTTCAGGATGGTGATCAATCATGATGATGAGGAAAGCCTTAAAAGATCTGTCAACTACCCGAAAAGAGGTATCGGTGATACAACTGTTCAGAAGATACTTGAGCTGGCTGGCGATACGAATACCCCGGCATGGAATATACTGGCTGAGGCAGGTAAATATCCTGATCATTTCAATTCCGGTACAGTAAAAAAACTGTCAGGGTATATTGAAATCATCAACATGCTGTCCCTCGATACCGATAAAACGGATGCATTTTCCAAAGCGAATGAAATTGCATTCGGCTCCGGCATAATGAAAGAGCTCAGGGACGGTAAACTGCCGGAAGAGATAAGCCGTTATGAAAACCTTGAGGAGCTACTGAATGCAATCAAGATATTTACAGAGGCTGCAGAGACTAATGGAGAGCCTTCAACTCTTGAGGCATATCTCGCAAATGTTGCCCTGCTTACCGACCAGGACAATGAGAAGGAGGAGGATCGCAACAAAGTGACGCTGATGACGATGCACTCGGCTAAAGGACTGGAATTCAAGCATGTGTATATTGTAGGAATGGAGGATACTCTTTTCCCTTCACCCTTATCGGCAGGAAGTTCTAAGGAGCTTGAGGAGGAGCGGCGTCTTTTCTATGTGGCTATTACCCGTGCGGAAAAGCTTGCCACCCTTAGCTATGCCCTTAACAGGTATAAGTGGGGAAACCTCGAAAGAAGCAATCCGAGCAGGTTCCTGCGTGAGATCGATCAGAAGTATCTTCATTATCCTCAGACCGGGGGAAAACCCTTTCATGCAAAAAGCAGCGGACGGGAGATGTTCAGGGAAGAAGTATCATCATATCCTGAAAAACCAAGGTTCAGAAAACAGTTAAAGCCTGTAAGTCAGCAATATACTCCTTTCAACGGAAGCGATCCATCGGAGTTTGCAGAGGGCGACACAGTTCAGCATGAGAGGTTCGGCAATGGCATCATTGTATCAATAGAAGGTGAACCTCCGAATACAACAGCTTCTGTTGAATTCCAAAATAATGGCCGGAAAAAACTGCTGTTGAGATTTGCAAAGCTGAAAAAAATATGACCCCCTGAAATCCCCTCTCTGTATCTTCATGTACTCACCCCCCAACCCCCTCTCTGCTGAAGCCTAGAGGGGGAGTACGGTCCGGTATGTAAATAAGTTCCCCCTCTTTACGAAGTAGAGAGGGGGAATTTAAGGGGGTGAGTACGTTGTATAATTTTACTTTTTCTTCTGCTGTCCTGCCTGATTGAAATTCATTTGCCTGTATGAGTAGCCTGTGGTCGACATAGTATGCTTATATCCCAGGTTAACTTCCCTGGTCTCTGATTTCATCTCAAGTTCACCCTTCTTGTTGTAAGACTCCATTCCAAGAACAACAGAATTGTCCAGTTCCTTGCTGCCATAATATGCTGACATCCCGGCTTTTGAGAAGGTACGTTTATCGGCCTGAAGCTTCAGATCTTTAGTAGCCCATATCTTTCCATTATCTTTTGTCTCATTATCGATATATTTATATTCATCGCATTTATAGCCTGCGATCATCCTGGTATTTCCTGTTTTGGTAATTGTCGTTTTTGAGGTTTCTGTTGCAGCCTGTTCTTCAGCAGTATTCTCTTCAGGCACTTCACTGATGACGCCAACTCTCATTCCGCCCATATCGGTCATCATGATGAAAGATCTATTTACGCCGTCATAGATAAAGGCACTGGCTAATGTTACTTCACCGGAATCCTCAGTGGAGCCTTCCATTTTTGATTCAAATCCTGCATCCTGTGTATTATCATTGAAATAGATGTAATAATCCATTTTCATCACATCTTTATTATCATACATTTCTGCCTGAGTAAAGATCCTGTTATTGAATGAATAGGTATCATTATATTTTGAAGTGACCTTTCCACCCATCAGTCCTCCGAGGTTCAATCCCCCTCCTGCGGGCTTATCAGATGCCTTCTGATCAGTCTCTTTCGCCTGCTCTCCCTGTTCACCCTGATCTGCCTCTTTTGCCTGTGCTGCCTCTTGTTCAGCCCTGTCCCTCTCTGCTTTATCATATGCCTCCTGGGCTTCCTTGGTCGCAACTGAATCAATTTTCTTGTCCGCCTCTTTATCAAGTACTTTGACTCCGGCATTAATTACCTTGCCCACCTTGTTCTTTAGCAGATTACCAACCTGAGCTTCTGATACTGCAGGTATAGCAAAAATTAATACAATCGTTAATAATATTGTTCTAGTTTTCATGAGTCAAAAATGTTTTAGATATAATCTGTAAAGTTACTGAAATTTCAGTTTCAGTACAAGACGTGTACCAAATAAAAGCTTTTCATAATCCATCTTATGAGTTTGTTATTTTTTTAAGATGTAATCAAAAGGCAGTAAATCTGCAATTCTTTGTCTTGCCATCTCTCCCGTCCATTTAATGCCCAAAGGGTCAAAATAACCAAACTTATTGAAATATACAGTATCGTTTGCAATATCAATCTCGCTGCTGCTATTTTTCGACATATACGCTATGAAGAAACTCCCCTTGTTAACCAGGTATTTATCGGAGGAATCTATTTGAACGACCAGGCTGTCATAGTTGACTTTTTTATAATGGGAATTCCTTATTAGGAATCCTGCAGGATCAAGTTCATTTTCCCACAAAGAGCGCATCAGATGCATACGTGATCCCAGATATGCCAGTCTTCTCCTGTTCTCTGCCTTGATCCGTGCTTTTTCACCTAAAGTGGAATCTTCCCTGAAAATATAGCCGCCGATATATGTCATAGAATAAGGAAACTGAGTGTATTCAAAAGAATCGAGATAAAAAGTGATCTGGTAACCGAGAGCATAGTTATTGATTATCAGGGGCCTTGGTGAATATGCGGTCAGAAGCAACTCTTTATCATTATAGTGAAATATCAGGTCGCTTTCATTCAGTATTTTACATGTAAATGCATTTATCGTTTCGCCCAGAAACTGTTTTTTGAACATATCTAAATAATCATTCCGTGCTATCCTTTCCCGTCTGGTCCTCTTCGAAATTATAACGACTTCATCAAGTTCATAAATTTTGGGGACTAACAGTATCTTTAGCCTTTTATCGGAAGGATATTCCGTCAACAAAAATGAATTATACCCGATAGCGCTGAATGCTAACGGAAGTTTCTGGTTTCCAGTGATAAACAGTACAAAATTTCCGTTTCTGTCTGTTTTTGTTCCTACAGTCGTACCATTGAAAAACACATTGACATTGGTCAAAGGCAGTTTTGTGTTTTCATCATAAACTGCACCCCGTAATTCCTGCGAATACCCTGGTAAACATATAATCATCAAGAATATTATCAAAGTAGCTTTTTTCATCCAGGCTGATATATTCTGATTGTTTACCATTCTATAAAGTTATGCAATAAAAAGAAAAAACCTGCCGGGGCAAATGCCCGCGGCAGGAGAAAACATATTAAGAAAGAAAAATGAATGCCGTTATTGTGCTACTACTGGTTGCTCTGCTGGTTTTTCCTTTTCATTAAGCACTGACTGGTAAAGAGTTGCAAATGAACTTGAAATCCACATTATTGCGGGGAATATCCCGACAAAAAACAGCATAAGCCCAAATATGAGAATGAAAAAGGAGACAAGCCCCATGGCGAAGATCCTCCATCCATGCCCCCTGGTAAGTTTCCAGCTTAATTCCACTGCTTCTATTGGATCCAGCTTTTTATCCATAACAATGTATGAGACAAAAACCAGGCGGCATGCGATTATAATCCCGGGAACTAATATCGCAAAACACCCCAGTACGATAAGTGCGCCCACCAGTAAATTCGCCAGTACTATATGAAGGTAATTCTGCCAGAAACCTCTTATGAGTAGTTCAAAATCGGGTTTGATCTTTCTAACAGCCTGAACAAAGGTCATATCTGCTCCGTACTCAAATATTGGTACCACAAATAATGTAAACAGCAGTGCAAGCATTCCGAAAAATGCTGCCAGCATGCCTAGAGAAGCCCAGTTGATTATGCTATGCATGTTACCTGCCCATTCCCATGGTGCTCCGTGGAAATCATTATTGTCAAACTTAAAATTTATCATCTGGATCGGCCCTGATATTATGGCCACAACAATAGTTATCAGGAGCAATCTGATGAAATTATCAGTCATAACTCTCCACCCTGTTCCAAAACTGTTGCCGAAGGTTGGGATCAATTTGTATTCATTACTTGTTTCCATTTTTTAAATTATTAGTGAAATTAATTGTGCATTACGTAACAAATGTAAATCCTGTTTTTGTAACCGGCTTCATACTATTGTAGTGTTTTTTCTTTTTCCTACTTTAGTATGCATGGCAATACTTTAGTAGTAACTGCGGATCTGGAGGAACGAAGTGACGATATCCCGTGCAGCGGGAGCGGATTTCAATATTTAAAAAAATCCGAAATCAACAATCCGAAATCCAAAATAATCTGAATACCTTTATATTATTATGCTGAAATATCTTGTTTGGCTGATTTTTATCCTGTCTGTAGCTCTGGCAGCAGGTAGCGTAGTTCTTGCCACGCGGCTCAGGAACAGGTTCAGGACAGAATTATTCTCGTCATTGCTATACTTTCTGGTGTTCATCTTCACATTCGGCTTCTATGGAATATGGGGACAGGTAATTATAAAAGCTTTCCTGGCACCTTATATTGAACCCATCCTGATTGAACGCTTTACTGATATTTCATTGCTCCTGGGTCTTCCTTTCCTGGTCTTTGCCTGGCTTATGCTTATAAGGTTCTCAGGTGAAATTTCAGGAAGAAAATATAATAACCGGCACCTTCTCTGGTTCCTTCTGATCAATTTCGCAATAATAATTGGTATGGGCTTATTGATCTCAGAAATTAAATCAATAAAGCCGGAAGTCCTGATACGATATTACTTTATTATAATGAATGCATTCTATTCTTCCGCTGCCGCAATGCTCATAATGTTCCCGAAAAGCAACAGGGCATTCATTCATACATATGACAGCAGAAAAATTGCTACAGGAATATTTGCTGTGATGTTCCTGCAATGCATTCCGCTCTTTTTTTACACAATTTCAGTATTTATCGGCCTGGCATTTATTCTTATTTTTTTTATCGGCTATACCTTTCTGCCTGTGTATTTCACATATGGTACTATGGTTTCTGCTTTTACAGAGGAGCCAGGCAAAGAGTTGTCTTTCGATGACTTCTGCAGGAAGTATGATGTATCACCGCGCGAGACAGACATTATCCGTGAAATATGTAACGG
>JAPLDX010000027.1 GCA_026391215.1 Bacteroidia bacterium | reverse complement strand
TAACGGCCCGGCAATAAGGGGCGTTTGTGTTGCTGAGAGAATGGAGGTTGTGATCACAAATCCTATTCAGGGCACATCCTGTTACACAACCGTAATGAACGAAGCATGGCGCGTGTTTTTGCAGTCCGGTTACAAATTGCCGGACGTATATGAGTGTCGCGTTACAAGTTTGATAAGTAATTGATATTGAGACTTGTTATTGTTATTTTATTAACAGTACTGGCGCGGTCCAGATTTGTCTGGTTATACAAAGTTGTCTAGAAATCAGAAACGATTTGCAAAAACCGTGACAAACAAATGACCTTTATTGTCCGTGTTAGCTGGAGGGACTGTTAAATTATTTCTGAAATGAGAATTACTGATGAAGCTTTCTAAATTTATCTCCAATATAGCCAGGATAAACAGTGTGAAAATTACGGATTGATAATAAATCAAGGCTATTGTTTAAGTATATTTCCCTTCTATATTGAGGTGTTCCAACTTTGTACAAACCAGTATAATCAATTATAATACTATCTTCATTTATGGTGTAATTATAAAAATGGAAGAAGCTCTTTGATATTTTATTCCATCTCGCCATTTTACCTTCGAATATAATAATGGTATCATCAGAATTAATCGTATTTATCCATGTGCCTATAATATCTGTTTTGTTTATATATGCACGATCTGAAATCCTTATTGAAGCTGAATGCCTATCGCTTGGATCAGATTTATAGTACTCATAGTCTTTAGTACAACCTATTAATATTGAAGTACATATAAAAGATAGTATATAAAATGATATTTTCATTTTGTATTTCAAAACTGTATGCCTTTTAGTGACAAAATTTGTTCATCTCGTACAAAGGAATGTCCAATCGAAACCAGCACTTTGATTTTATGTGACAAAGTTATGATGTAAAAAATTAAATGTCAATGTTTTGATGAAAATAATCTAAAGCTTCCAAAAGCTCAGAATTTATTGAAGCATGCTTCATAATAACGAGTTTTGGTTAAGAATTCCTAAGTTGCCACCACCACTCCTTACAGCTAACGGCCCGGCAATAAAGTACGAAAACGTTGCTGAGTGCATGGAGGCCGGAGAGCACCATCCTGAAATCCGAGTACAATGTTTTTGAGGCCGCAATAAACGAAGCACGGCGCAGTTTTTGCCGTCCTGGTACAAACTATCTGGCTTATACGGGTTTCGCGGTACAATGATGGTAAAATGATAGTTGCAAGTCATGTTACACAAACTTTATAGAAAGCAGGTGAGCGGTCAGCTTACACTTCTACTACCTTCCTGTCAAGAAAGCAGGAACTAATTGCAAAAACTGTGACGAGTTTTTGTACTTTATTGTCCGTGTTAGAGGTTAGTTGCGCCGGGCAGAGTCCTGGGATAAAGAACAAATGACAGGCTTGCGAAGGGTTGGAATTGCGGGCTAGTTGATTTCGGGGCAAGCCGAGGATTGATCATAAATTAATTTGTTTGATATCACGATAATGTGTCTTAATTACAGTGAACACAAGGTCACCGGGAAGTTTATTTATTAGAGGTCAGAGTACAGAAAAGTTTTTAGCGCAATTACCTTTAACGGCCCGGCAATAAAATTAGTAGGTGTTGCTGAGTGAATGGAGGTTGTGACCATAAATCCTATTCGGGACACATCCTGTTACACAACCGTAATGAACGAAGCATGGCACGTGTTTTTGCAGTCCAGGTACAAGTTTTGTGATTTATACGAGTGTCGTAATACAAATTATATTGCGAGTAGGTAACGAGTCAAGGTACACAAAGTTTTATAGAAAGCAGGTGCGCGGTCCGGGTTTGTCTTGTTTTACGAAACTGTCTAAGTACCTGATTGCCAGTGCAAAAACCGTGACAAATCTATTAATTTTATTGTCCGTGTTAGCCGGAGTTTTTATTTATCAGTTAATATTTTCGAAACTTTTAGGTATTCAGGATCATTACCATAAACAAAAATGCAACTGCCTTTTGAAATTTTGTCAATTATTTCCTTCGAATTATTAATTGGTAAAGCAGGACAGCCCCAACTTCTTCCAAGTCGTCCATATTGATTTGCAAAATCTGTGCTTACATAATCTGCACCATGTATGACAATTGTTCTAGTTCTTGCATTGTCATTTATGCCTGGTTCCAAACCATCAAGTCGTAAAGAATAGCCATGTTTTCCGACGTAAGTTTCAGCAGTTATGAAAAAACCTAAGCAACTTTTTAATGATCTGGAATCATTGGAAAAACTCTCTGCTAAATTCTCACCTGAATTTTTACCATGAGCCACTAATGATTTATAAAGTACTTGCTTGCTTTCAAGGTCAATAACGAAGAACCTTTCTTGAACAGAAGGTTTTGAGAAATCTATTATGGTAATCAAAAGACAATAAAGAATCTAGACTACAATCTTGGTACAAGGTTTTAAGATCATTATTGTCAAGAAGTGCAAATCTCTCTATTGGTTTAAAGCTGGAAAGAACAATTAGTTGTGTAATTAGTAGAAGCTTCAACATGGATACGAAATTACGGCTAACGGCCTGGCAATAAAGGGCGTTTGTGTTGCTGAGAGAATGGAGGCTGGAGCAGTATTTGTCATCGGGGACCGTCCCTCCTACCAGCCGGAATGAACGAAGCATGGCGCGGTTTTTGGAGTCCTGGTACATACTTTCGGGCCTATACGAGTGTCGCGGTACAATGCTGATAGAAAGCAGGTTAGTTATCACCTTATTGTTATTTTATTAACAGCACTGGTGCAGTGTCGCGGTACAAGCTGACAACGAAGCCAGGAATTTGTCATGGTACAGAATTTTTATTGCGAGCACTGGTGCGGTGTCCGGGTTGAGCGATTTGAGGGTCACATTATAAGAAAGCAGTATGTTCAAAAACCGTGACAAACAAATGACCTTTATTGTCCGTGTTAGGTTTAGGATTAATTTTAAAATTGTCAGGATGTGACAAACTTGTCTCGTTAAAACTTTGTCTCGTTATTCTGGTGGGCTGTGCTGTTAGGCTCTTTTGCAGCTTTGGGTTTTAGCGTGGTTTGGCGTGAGCTGCAAATGTGCCTGACAGGTGTGTCAGGTTACTTTAGTTATTAGAATGCGTTATTTTTTTATTTTTTCTAACTGGGACTAATTATGGTTTATATTTAAGTCAAATTGAGTAGGATTTTGCCTTATAGTAATTGGCAATGAGCCAGTACCCCATTCCTCAACTAAATCATTCTTAAAAGCAACATATTCCTGATGGTCAAAAACACAAGCAGCTACACCACCAAAGTTGTTCATCACTGGAGTATAAACATCAAAAACCCACACTTCCCATACATCTTGTCCGTATTTGAATGTTTTAGTAGTAGAGGGTCTTCCCCCGACCATTGGTTTCCCGTTCTCGCCAATAAACGATGGCTGTACCCAACTAATGAATTGTTGTTTTGTCATACCCCTTCTTAGATTGTAAAAATCTGTTGCCACCCTGTAATAAGTCACACAGGAAGACAACAATAATGTAACACTAAATATTAACAATAACTTTTTCATAACTTTTCATTTAAGTTTTTTCATTAATTCTATGGCCAGCCTCTAAGAGTTCCATTAATTTTTTTGATCCTTGCGTGATGTTACCTTGAAGATCAGATTATTATTTTAAAGCACATTTAATCCTTAACACAACGAATAGAATTACCACCTTGACTAATTGCGTCGGCTCTTAACACACCGCTAACACCGGAACCCAAAAGCCGGTACCAGGCACAGTGCAAACCGGCTCGTGGGTATCCAGTAGAACTCCACCTCCTCCCGTATGCAATAGAACTCCACCATTCCCCTACGTCTCCGATGCCGTCGAAAGATCCGTCGGCATTACGGAAGCCACCAGGCAAAGCTGTGAAGCCGCTTTCATTGTTTGCTCCGATATTATTATTTTGCCAATGGGTTGTGCCTGCTTCTCTAAGTTTATCGCCTGCAACACTTTCACCTCCTAGGTAGTCTGTTAATATGGTCCATTCTGCATCGCTTGGTACATGCCAACCGGTTGGACAAAGTTTACCGGTATTGACCGTATACCAGTTATACAGAGCACCATAGGTAACTTTATAAGTTGGATCATTATTGTACCAGTAATAACCTGGGGTTGAAAGATTGATCCAGAAAGTTAAATTTGTTTCCAATCCAATGTATGGAATGGATGTTCCATCGTTGAACTGAGTAGTCTTTAAGTTTTCAGCCATCCATATCTGGGTGCCTATTTTTATACTTCTATAGGTTTGTCCATCACGATCATCGGTAAAGGAACTAGTTAAGCTGTAAAGTGTGGTTATTGAAATAGGATACGTTGTTTTTAAATTTAACAATAATTCTAAGTTGGATTTTGGGATAGCAAAATTTAAATTTTGCCCTTCTTTATATTGCCCTACTGAAACGCCAATCAATTCTCCTTTTGCGTCAAGAACAGGACCGCCACTACTTCCAGGTGAAATTGGTGCTGTTATTTGAATTAACTTATAACCTTCAAAGTCCCTAAGACCGCTTACTATTCCATCCGATATTGTTGCTGGAAGACCTTTGGGACTGCCAATAACATAGACTTTTTGACCTGGAGAAACTGAACTTGCAGCTATTTTTAATGCTGTTCTATTTAATCCTGATACTTTAAGTAGTATTAAATCAACTGATTTATCTACAGCTAAATATCCTTCAATTTTATACTTTGTTGAAGAATTATTCGTGTAGCAGTACGCCTCGCTTGCACCTTCGATTACGTGATAATTTGTCACAATGACATTTTCGCTTATAAAAAAACCTGAACCTAAACCAATGTCAGTTTCAATTGTCACAGTCGAACTAACAGTATTTTTATATATCAAAGTTGCATCTTGGGCAAAGATTTTGGTAGTGTAATAGATAATTATTAGAACAAATGTTACCTTTTTCATTTTTATAGTAATTTTTTTAATATAAGAGGAACGGATACTGTTATTGTTCAATCCTTAATTCATAGTCCTTTGGGAAATCGAAGGAACTTATTTGGTCAATGTTAGCTATCATACTCTAAATATTTAAATTCGGTCTTTGGATACAATTGAACGATTAAATGAGGATGTGGAAGTAATCTAATATCAAGATTTGAAAGGAAATTATATTGTTCTAACAACGGATATGTTTTTCGATTACCTATCTTACCTAGTCCATTGAATAGAAGCAGTCCTAGTTCATCGCTAGTCATTTGAGCTTGAATTAAATCTATATATTTTTGTTTATCATTTTGATTAATTTGGCTATTATGAACGAATTTAATTATATGATAAACAAATCGAAAATAATGACTTATATATGAGTACCTAGCTTTATAAAACCCTTCATAAATATTTTGAATAAATTCCAAAAGTAATTCTTTATTAAGAGGAAATGGATTCGCCAAATCTTTATCTTCAAATAAAAGGGAGTTAGATAAATTTGAATATTTTTCTAATTCTAGTTTGTCTAATTCTTCATTCAGAAGTAAAGTCGTCTTAGTGTTAATAAGTTCTTTAAGCTCTCTAATTTGATAATATAGATATCTTCTACCAGGGACATTATAATCAGGAATATTCAACCCTTTAACAGGACCAGAAATTTGTTCAATTATGATCTGAAGATGAGATAAAAGATTGAAAAAGGATGCTTCAAATTGAGCTATTTTAAATTGATTTCTCTGCTGCTCAAAAGTTAGAAACACAAGAAATGTTCCAGTTCCAGTAAAAAAGATCCCTACAAATCCGGCTAAAAATCCACCAAATTGATTGCCGATTTCTAAATTAAATTTTTCTCCAGGAATAAAATATTGTTTATCAAATAAGAAAAGATAAAATGCTATTATCAAACTTAGCATTCCGACTGATACAAAAATCCATGAAAGTATTTTAAGAAATTTTCCCATAGTAATTTTGATTAAAATCGATTTTTAGAAACAACATTCTCATATTAATTTTAAAGTTACAGAATCATTGTAACATAGAAGTCCCGGGTTGGCAAAAAAGCATGTGTTTGGCAGCAGCGTCGGCCGTCGCGGTGGCAAGCTGCCAAACTCTTGCTTGTGCGTTGGATATCACGGTATTGCACCGAAATTCTTAAACCTAACGGCCCGGCAATAAAGGGAGGTTGTGTTACCCGACGCAAGCACCGGGCAGTGTCCTGGTACTTTAGCCGCGAAACTGTCACGGTGCAAGGAGGGTATGGCGCACTTTTTGCCGTCCAGGTACAAGTTTTGTGAGTTATAGGAGTGTCGCGGTACAAGTTTGATCGGAGCCGCGAATTTATCCCCGGTTACAAAGTTAGTGGCGGGCACTGGCGCAGTGTCGCGATACAAACTATATCGAAGCCAGAAATTTATCAAGGTACAGGATTTAAAGTGCGTGCAGATGAGCGAGTCCGGGTGCAACGGCCCTTACGAATTTGTCTTGGGTGCAGGAGCAAAAGCAAAAAGTGTGACAAACAACTTACCTTTATTGTCCGTGTTAGCGTTTCGTTGTTTTATTTGATATTGATTTAGAACTTATACGATAATCCAAAACCATTTTCAGTTGGACCTATATTAACATTACCATAATTACCAGAATTATAATTTTTCATCCATTTTGATTGGACTTTAAGTGTAATCATAAACGTTGGTAATCCAATTAAAGCTGAAATACTGGAGGAAATAAATATTGGAGTGGTAAAATATCCTGGAAGATCTTGTGATGTAAAAAGAAGAGAAAAACATGCTACTAATAAGCCAGTGGTCCCCACATAAGCTCCGGTCACTGCAATTATAGTTTGCCTGTGAAATGTTCTATATGTTTCAATATCATTTTCTCTAAGATAATTGTAGGCATCTTTAGTTTTAATTTGGACTCCGTTTAGGTAAGGAGCATGATCACGGCCAAAACTTAAAACATTGATATTCGGTTTATTTACAGATTCATTTTTAAATCCTTTGTTTGCATAGTCTGACAGGGTTTTTTCAGAATCTGTAATAGCATTATTCTTAATTTGAACATCAGATACCGTTGTGTCATTTGTGGCAAAATAAAAATCACTGGTAAGTGAAGAAGAAATCCAGGGAACTTGTTGTTTCCCGGTTTTTTGAGAAACCAGTCGGGTGACATTTTGAAACATCTGAGTAATAGATATTCCCGGAATCTGAATACTTTCCAGTATAGCAGAAGTGTAAGGACTATTATTTCCGCTTCCATCCAGAGCTGTAGTTCCTGGTGCCGTTGAATACGCGATTAACGTTCCGCTTGGAGCATTCATAAATGCCAAACCTCTTCCTGTTGATGACCTAGTCCAGCTTCTTTCAAAAGGATTATTCCTGCACGCATCGAGTATTATGATATTTACCTTAGTTCCTGATCCTTCCATAAGAGCTAAGATCCTGTCTGCTTGGACGCAATCATACTCGATTTGTCTTTCTGTAGCGAGTTGAGCATCCACGGGTATTAAGTAATTATATCCATTTGCCTGGATACCGTGACCAGCATAAAAGAATAAACCGACATCAACTCCTTTTAATTTCAAACCAAAATCATCAATAGCTTTTTTCATCTGACTTTGATTCAGATTCTCATATTTGAATACAACAAATCCAAGCCCGGAGAGAATAGCGTCCATTGCCCTTGCATCATTCTCCGGATTGGAGAGTACACTTGAAATATAATTTCCATTCCCGATAACTAAGGCACTTTTTCTTAATGGTTGGGAAAGTTCTGCAGTCTGGCAAATTATGTTAGAATGTATGATTGTGAAAACTATCAAAATATGAAAGATTCTATTCATCATAGTATCAATTGTTTTACAAAATTACAATATTATATGATTGGTTACAAAGTGAATCAATGAACGCTAACTCGTTTATATGGTTAATAAACTTAATTTTATCTGATGAAAACGGGTAGATAGATGCATGTTTTTAACCGATATCAAGGTCCTCAATAGGACTGCGAACTGTTATGAGATTACGTCGACTTACATGCGTGTAAATCTCTGTCGTCTTTGAACTCCTGTGCCCTAACAACTCCTGAATGTACTTTATATCCAACCCGTTCTCATGCAAATGCGTCGCATAACTGTGCCTGAGACTGTGCACTCCCACTTCCTTATTAATACCCGCCCTCTTCAACGCTTGCTTGAAAACATTATATACACTCTCTACCGAATACTTCCCGCCATTCTGCCCCTCAAAAAGATACTTTTCCGGACGATACCCGGAAATATATTCATCAAGCTTCACCCAGACTTTGCCGGAGACCGGAACAATGCGGTCAACCTTCCCCTTGCCTTCCCTGATATGCAATATCCCCCTGTCTCGGTCAAGATCAGCTATCTTTATATTCGTCGCTTCCGACCTTCTTAACCCACACGAATATATCATCCATAAAAGCAACCGATGCTTCAAATTCCTGGCCGAATTGAGTATCCTGGTGATCTCTTCCTTTGAAAAAACTTTCGGCAGCGCCCTGCCACGCCTCGGCCGCTCCATTATCTGCGGAATAACCTTGCCCTTACCAGAGATCTCGTAATATGTCTTGATGGCAGAAATCATCTGATTCTGATACGACGACGAAAAACCTAACTTCACTATAAACGAGTTCATGAAATCAGACACTTCATTCTGAGTGATCTCCGACGGATCCTTCTCATTATAATACCTGAAAAACAGCCCGAGAAGCGAAATATACGACTCTGACGTCCTGATACTGTACCTGTTCTCTTCAAGATAACACCTCAACAAGTCAACAGCTTCAACAGCTTCCGGCGTGAGAATTCTCGACCTGACTTCATCACTGAACTCCTTCCGCTGACCTTTCAGATCATCAGAAACTACAGGTTTTATAACTTTTACTTCAACGCCTTCGGAATCGAAATAATCGGACAGGGAATCAACTTTCAGCTGAGACCATACTAACAGAAACTCTTTGTGGATCTTGTCATAGTAAAACTTCCCATAACTCCTGATCTCATCTATCCACTCCCTTTTATACCGGCCCCTGAACCTGATCGATAAACGCCCGTCAGCATCACTGATCCTGAACTCAACCGGCCCATAACCTGATGTGACAGCCTTCGTCGACTCCGGCTCGATTGAGACGGGGTCAAATTCTTCAGGTAAATCAGCTTCAGGAGGACTCTTTTCTACAATAGTTACCTGTGTGTGCTCCGGTTGTAAATCTGTTTCCTTCCTGGCAGCTAAATGCCGGTTAAAACTCGATGACAAAGCAGATATGTCCACATCTGCCTTTCCCCTGAATGCAAAGAGTATCTCCTTAACAGATTCCTCAGTGTCGTCAACATACCATTGCTTATGCGTATTGCTATAAGCCCGGCCATGAAGCGACCTTACAATTCCATCTGTAACCTGATCATAATCATAACCGATAAAGATCCTTGGTTTCTCCCGATGGAAAATCCTGGTTAAAATAACTTTTTTGTTCATTAGCACTGCGAGATTATAAACATATAAAAATATATCAAATAAGAATAAAGGTTGTGCGCGGTACACCTTGTACCATCCCCAGCTTACCAATGCCGTATCAGACATTATTCATTGCTCCGCCAGGTCAGCCACATAAGCAAATACATACAATTTATTTAAATAATGACAGATATATCACCTATGGCTGGTCAACGACTTTCCTTTCACAACACAAGTTATGCAATATCCGGGGAATAGAAAGGCCGAAAACGTTATTTTATTTTATCTCCCGATCGCCTGACTTTTACTGTCACTCTCAACCTCTACCTTATGATCGAGCTTTTTAATATTCCTGCCCTTATTGAATCGAAAGGAATACTGGAACTGAAACCAACCAGCAAAATCAATACCGGTTGTATTGGCTGAAGTGTAAGCAGCTGTCTCTGTTTCACTTTTCTGGTAATCTATTTCTTTCGAGAACGGAAGCATCCAGAACAACCCTATAGAGTGGTTCTTTAACTGCCACTGGCCGCCAAGACCATAGAGAGGTAGAGTGTACGTCTTCGACTGTGCATTGATATTCACTCCGTTATACTGCAGGTAAGCAAATGTTGTTATCGTCTTCTTCTTGTCAAGATTGACAAATGCAGTACTTGTAACTGTATATGAGAAATAATCCCTGGCAGGTATTGTAAACGTTCCCTCAGTATACTTCGCGTAATGACCGTTGTAGATCCTTGCACTGATATTCACATACCATAACATGGCATTTACACCACCACCATATTCATAACCGCTGAGCAGGTTGAACGGCTTCGCAATCGTTGTAAGTCCACCATTGATCGGAGACCGTATTATACTGTAGCGGCTGCTGGTCCTGTCGGAAAAGTATTCGTCATAAACATACGGCGAGAAATAGTTGCTTCCAAAATTCCATGTATAGGTAAACTGCAGGCGATCGCGGTAGTCGGGTCTCAGATCAGGATTACCCTGGGTAATATCGTAGGACTGGCCAACTCTCCAGTATGGATTCATATCATATATCCCCGGTCGATTGATTCTCCGGTTATAGGTCAGCTTTAAATTATGAGATGCGGAGAATTTATATTGGATATTGGCAGCAGGCAGAATACAGGAATAATCCGGTTTTGTGACAGAATCAGCTGCTATATGGCTGTTCTCAATCCTTAGCGAAGCCTGGAAGCCGAATTTCTTCAGATTCATGGCAATTCCTGCATAAGCTGAATTCCTGAACTCGGAATATTCAAACAGGTTGCTTTCTGCCTGCTTATCTATTTTAAAGTCGTAACCCATCTGCTGGTAATATAAATGATAACCTGCTTCTATTTTTGTATTCATTCCGAGAGGATATACAAAATCGAGCTTGGTTGAGAAATAATCCCTGTCGTTCAGATCGTCTTCCACCCTTGAATATGTATCGAGAATCACATCACTGTTATATGGATAGCGGGTATTTGTGAAATAGTTTCCTGAAACAGAATTGAAGATGTAATAGCTCGCCTCGGCTGTGAACTCCTCTACAGGTTTCACGAAAGTTCTTTTATAAAAGAGTGAAAATGCATACTCATCGCTTTGCAGTTTATTGGTTGTAAGCGATGAAAGCGTATTCAGCGGATTCTGACTCTTGAACAGGGTTGTAGTGCTGGGAAGATCTACATTCTGGTGTATCGGCTTATAACTGACGTTGAAGCTGACATTGTTTCTGTCGTTTATATAATAATCCATACCGGCGTTCACGGATCCCAGGGAGACTTTTATATTTCCGTCGCCGTAAATATAAGTTGTCGAATCAATTGTTGTGAACCGGCTGTCAGTGGTTGAGCTGATATTAAGGGCCTGTGTTATATATGAAGCAGTTGTATAGAAGGTTACTTTACCTAATGAATAATCAATACTTCCCTGCGTTACGCTGGTAACTTTGTGGAATGGCTTCAGAGCTTCAAAAATATTGCCGTTCACCCCGTACCTGGCTTCTTTCTTCAGTATTATATTTATTACTCCGTCTATATTGCCTTCGTATTTCCCCGAAGGATTGTTTATTATCTCAATGCTCTGAATATCAGTCGGAAGAAGCCTTGCCAGGTACTCCCTGTCGCGCTGCCTTCCATCGACCTGTATTATGAAGTTACTGCTTCCGTTTAAAGTAATATTGTTCTGGAAATCGACATTGACCTGCGGAATTTTCTTCAGGAGATCATACCCGTTGGTCGACGATTTGGAAACAACTTCAGGAATGGAATAAACAGTACGGTCCACCATTTCCTTGCCTTTAAGACGCTCGCCAACCACCATGACTTCATTCAGGGCTGTTGTTATTTCTGCCAGGTATATCGTATCAACTACAATTTCCTCATCTCCTTCCGTTACAGTAACTGCTTTCCCGGCAGGTCTGTACCCGACAAAGCTTGCCCTGACGAAATAATTACCGGGTTTTATTTTTTCAAGGAAGTAGCCTCCGTCAGAGAGGGTAATTATACCAGTGGTCATTGCTGAATCAGGCAGCTGAAGCAGGGCAACAGAAGCAAACTGTACAGGTGTTTTATCTTTTTCGTAGCTGACGTTTCCCTTTATATTCTGTGCCTGGACAGCAACAGATGCATAATGCAGCAATATGATAAAAAATATTATTATCCTTTTCATGGCTCAAGATGTTTTATTACTGCAGCGCTTTGACCTTTGTTTCTCCATTAATATCCATTGGCATATCCATGCTGAATCCCGGACCACTGATCCCGAGGGTTCCTGAGATGCGTGTTTTGCCATTATCCTCCACCACGAGGCCTGTCCGGACATCTATAACCAGGGTTGATTTGCTCATCCCTGTGAGGTTATCATAGGTCACGGTGGCGCCGGCAGACCGGATGGGCGGAGCATTTTCTGCTGCCTTTATGCTTGATTCAACACTTATAGTGGCATTATTGCCGCTTATCACATCCAGGTGATAGTTAGTGGTGATTGCGAGTAACATACCGCCGGAGCTGGTCTGCTCTGTTATCTCCCAACTGTCTCCCACTGAAACCTCCTTACCGGGGAGGTGCCAGGTAAAACCGCCGATCATTGTTTTCAGGGTATTGTCGCTTACTGTTCCTGCTATCTGTGTTTTCAGGGCAGAAGCTACCGGCTCTGCCAGGATGATGGAAGCAGTATCTTTCAGGATCATGTCGGAAAGCATCTTTGCATTCACAACCTCAACGGGCTTACCCAAAAAATCGATTTTGACATAAAGGGCACTCTTGCTTAACCTGTTCATAATACATGACATAATATCAGATGTCTCCGATGATGCAATGTCACCTTCAACAGTTGAATTGATGCTTGAGGTTTTACCCATCGTGTTGGTATTTGTGATAAGAGTATCAAAATGTACCTCAGTGACCATAAAATCCGGTGTCACATCAATCATCTTCAGAGAGAGGGTATAATCGACCCTGGAATCCACCGTTTGTTGGTTGCCGTTTACCGTTTGAGTGACAGTTTGTTCTGAAACAGACTTTAAACGATATACTTTGTTTTTCTCCAGGTTCATTTTAAGGCTGGCGCTGTTTTGCGCCATGACCGAAATACTGAACACAACTGTGATAACTGACATTAAAATTTTTTTCATTGGCTTGATTTTAAAAAGTCAGTGCAAATTTACAACTTTGAGAATACTTCTTAAAAGACTTATTCGGCGAAATGAGGAATTTCACCGGTGGAATTTAAACGGGAGTCTGCAATTCGCTCTTTGCAATCCAATTTACCTGATTCATTAAAGGATGGTGAAGGGTTATTGCCCCTTCGGAAGGACAGACCATTACACAACAGCCGCAATACCAGCACTCGCCGGGGTATAACACTACAGGTGGTTTGCCTTTTTCGGGATTTGGTATAAATATATCTACCTGGCAAATATCTGCACAGATATTGCATCCTGTACATATTTCAGCATTAAATAGAATAGGTTTTGAAACCGGCATTTCCGGTAATTGTTTATAAAGTATATCAGCCATATTAATTTCCTCCAATATAATCCTTGTTGTATTTTTTGTAGTTTTCTTTTAAATCTCCAAAAAAATCAAGAGGTATTTCATCAATAACCACTTTATTGTTAACCTGTTTAACTGTAATTAATCTTTTATCATTACCCGCTTCACTCCGGGGACCGTCACCCCTGTTAAAACATAAAGATTTTGAACTGGTTTTACGGGCAATACATGAATGTAAAATAATTTGCGACACAGTAAGAATATCAAATACCTCCAATAACCTAATTAATTCATGAGGATTATATGCATAAGTATTGGGCACGACCTTTTTCTCATATTCCTGCAAACATAATAATCCAGTATTAAGAAGATCATCGTATTTTATATCACCGCAATAAGTCTGCATCGTTTTTGCAATGCTCATGTTTAATTCTTTCCAGCCGATTGCTGTTTCGGGATTGTTTTGCAATAATGTATAGATCCGTTTTTTTTCGGTATCAACCTGTTCCCGGCTAAATTGAACAACATTCGCCCTTGAACTGTATTTTGAGGCATGCCTGCCGGCATAATAACCTGTAGCAGCAGCATGTCCGTAACAGTTTGAGGCATAAAGGGAATCGCCTGCAACATACAGGCCTTCAATATTTGTTTTCAACTCCCAGTTATTTAAAAATCCGCCAGGCAGACCGAAAAGTTGTCTTTCCTGCGGAAGAAAACTGGCCGAAGTCCACCCTGTTCCATAACATTGCAAAACGTGTTTTTCAGGATCAAAGCCGGCATTTTTATAATTTTCGTAAATGGGAACGCGGGTTTTTCCTTCTTCGCCTATCATCATGCCCCATATTACTTTACGCTCCATTTCGGGCAGACATGATAAGTCGGCATAAAATGGTAATTTATAACCCTTTTCTATCATATCTGAGAAAGGGAGTGTTTCGGGTCCTTCATATACATATTTAGGATTATCAACAGATCCTCCTTTAAGGAAAAATGGCTGTCCCTTTACAGGTAAAAATCGTTTTTCAACGCTGTCGAGTATATTGCCGTCCCTGTCGGCATAAGGTATTTCTTTCCCTGTAGAGTCGATTATTGATGCACCATACCATGTATTATGATTATTTCCGGTGCCATAAGGCGGATAACTTCTTCCTGCAGCTGAAAATTCAGTTCTCACTGATTTTTCCATCATTGCAAATTCAGCCCCGGCTATCCAGCCCATTGCATGCCCATCACCAATACATTGTGTTGGACGAAACTCGCACAAACCAGTATGGTCAGATGAAAACATCCAGATCCTTGCTGGTCTTGACATACACATAATACTTGCTTTCCCTCTGAAGATTAAAAATTTTCCGGTCCGGGTATGTATTCCTGTAGCCCCTACACAACGGTTACCCTGCCTGCCGCCTTCAGTAAGCAATGATGTTACCATTATCCTGTCGAATATTTTTACACCAAGCTTTTTCAGTTCATTGAACATTGCAGGCTTAAAAGTTGTGCCCCAGATACGGAGGGTAATTTTGCTTTCATAATCATAGGCAAACATTAATTTTGATTTTTCATCACGAAATGCAGCGCCCTTGAATTCATCATCAGTGTCTCTTATTTTACCCCCCATTTTTTCAATATCGAGCAGACGGTCGTAACCCTCCCTGCATTCTATATAATGCGAAATGCCATTATTGTAGCCATTGTTATCATCGAGCATGGCATTTGTAAGAATCTCGGGTGTAATTTTTGAACAGGGATTCGTGGCTGCCGATTCCCAGTGATCACAGCCGGAACCACCAGCGCCACTCATTTTTGTGGCACCTTTTTCAACCAGCACAACGTTTTGCCCTTTCCTGGCTGCTGAAATAGCTGCCATGCATCCGGCAATACCTCCGCCAAGTACAAGAACATCGGCAGTTATTGTTTCTTCTTTATCCCATTCTACAGGATAAGGCCATTCAAAATTTTGCATGACATAAATTAT
Organism: Bacteroidia bacterium; assembly: GCA_026391215.1. Lineage (GTDB taxonomy): Bacteria > Bacteroidota > Bacteroidia > Bacteroidales > VadinHA17 > LD21. The sequence continues at coordinate 42,273 of JAPLDX010000027.1, read as the reverse complement.
TTATACAATCTGCTTTTATCTGTTTTACTTACAATTACCAACATTACCAATGAAAGGATATATGCATAAAACAATCCTAAATCGGGATTTACCCACCCTTTTAACGGTCCCGGTATTCCTGCAAAAAAAGCCCCGACGCCAATAATTCCACCCGTAAACATAGCTGCTATAGCTCCTTTCCTTGTTGCACCTTTCCATAAGACTCCTGCAAGCAAGGGTATTAGAAGACTTCCCATGTATGGGTAATTAAAAATAATTATGGCATCAAGTATATTGGTAATTTTAAATGAAAACCAAATTCCTGCTAATACAGAAACAGCAATTGCCAGGCGTGATACAATTTTTGAATATGGCATTTCATCGAGGTTTGCCTTCGGATGCAAAAACCTGTTATACAGATCGCGGGAAAAAGTTGCTCCCATAGCTACTAATAAACCTGAAGCACTTGACATTGATGCCCCTAAAATTGCTGCAATTACTATTCCGGCTATAAGAGGACTTAGTGACTGCATTACCATAAATGAAAAAATGCCTTCTTTTATTTCGGGATAAATAATGCCGGCTACCGCACCAACCGTGGAAGTTAATATACCTATAAATATTACAATAATGCCAGCAATTATACAACCCCATTTAGCAGTTTTTGCATCTTTCGATGATTGATAACGTATGTACGCATCATAAGAAACAGATATTGCTATTAAAAAAGGAACAACTAAATAAATGAACTTGGCAAAAGTACCAGCCGGAATAAATGGGGTTGCATAAACACTCCCAATGGAGAATCCTTTTGTATAAAGCAATAATAATGAAGCAATTGCTATTACCGGTATGCTTACTATTATAATTGAGGTTTGAATTACATCGGTAATAACGATACCCCACATCCCTCCTATCGTCGAATATATTAGTATTACAAATGAGCACACTATGACTCCTGTTGAGAAAGGAACTCCAAACCCGGATAAAATGCTTCCACAAGCCAGTAATTGTGCAATAAAAATTCCTAATAAGCTTGGGACATTGCTTATCCATGCCCATATTCGAACCCATTTATTTGCACCGTAACGGGATTCGTAAAAATCTAAAGGAACAAAGCTATCTTTCTGGCGTAGTTTCCCGGCAACCAAAAAACCTGCCAGAATTAATCCGCCACCGCAACCCAGGGCATACCACATTCCGGGCCATATTCCCATCTTAGCTCCATTTGCAGAACCTCCTATTATTATCCCGGCTCCAATTTGTACGGCCGATAATGTTGCGATTGAAAAAGGCAGGTTTAATTTCCGGCCTGCCAGTAAAAAATCAGATGTTTTCTTGTTTCTGGTTGATACCTATACTCCTGCAATAATTAATATCACAAAGTATAAGCAACAAACAATTAGTACTACCGTCGTTTTATCCATTTAAAAACTCCTTAAACCACAAGCCGGAATCCTTAATACACCGTTCAAGCGTCTTGAAATCTATGTAAACCAATCCAAAACGCGGACTGAAGCCTTTATCCCATTCAAAGTTATCCGTCGGCGACCAGACAAAATAGCCATTTACATTCACGCCTTCCTTTTTGGCCTTTAAAACTGCAGAGAGGTGATTTTTAAAATATTCTATCCTGTCCTTATCATGAACTTGTCCGTTTTCAAGCTTATCGGGAACACAAGTGCCATTTTCTGTCACTATCATATTTTTGATTCCTTTGTACTGGCTGAATTTCTTAAGTATCTGATATAATCCTTCAGGATATATTTCTCCACCCATTGTATTTGCGGGGACTCCCCTATCCGAAGCCATTACCTCTTTAGCCCTCATCCCCGGCATTATCGATTTTGCAGCGATAGTTCTGTAGTAATATTGTATGCCGATAAAATCGAAATCAAATTTCATTTTCTCTTCATCGCCATCTTCGTAAAGTGATCTCATTTTCTTTAGGATAGGCACAGTATCCACCGGGTATCCCAATCCAAGAGCCGGTTCTAAAAAGAGCCGGTTCATTATTGCATCCATCCGGGCTGCGGCTTCAATGTTTTTTTCTTTCTGATCAACGGGTTCCACATAAGTGTTTGCCAAAGTAAATCCAATATTTGCTCCCGGAACATTTTTCCTGATGATCCGTCCTCCCTCAGCATTACAGAGTACTGCATGGTGAACCGATTTCATAAATGCGCCTATGCTTTTTCTACCTGGCGCAAAAACACCATACATGTAACCATTGCCGGTGAAAGCAAGCTGTTCGTTCATTACAATCCAGTTCTTTACCTTGCTGCCATATTCCTTTGTCAGGACATCAACATATTCTGAAAACCAGTCAATCATTTTACGATTGGCCCAGCCGCCCTGTGTTTCTAAAACCTGCGGCATATCCCAGTGATAAATTGTGATCCACGGTTCAATGCCGACCGATAAGCATTTGTCAATAACCCTGTGATAAAAATCCACCCCTTTATTATTTACAGCTCCGGTTCCTGCCGGAAGAATGCGCGGCCATGAAACAGAAAACCTGAATATCTGAAAATTCATGGCTTTGATGAGATCTATATCTTCTGAATACCTGTGATAAAAATCGGCTGCAACATCAGCATTTTCTCCATTTTGTATCTTGCCGGGAATGCGTGAAAAATAATCCCAGTTTGATTCACCTTTCCCGTCCAGGTTCCAGGCGCCTTCTGTCTGATATGAAGAAGCAGTGACTCCCCATTTGAAACCGGGACCAAAATCAGCTTTTGCGAAATCTCCGGCAGACATATACCAGAAACGATCAGCAGCACCCAGATACTTGCTGAGCAACAATCCGGTTCCGGTTATTCCTGTTCTTATTAACCATTCTCTTCTTTCCATATAATATTAATTTACGCTCCATTTCTTCATCAGGAACTCTGCCATAAGCACATCATAAAGACTATAGCGTGCAGCAAATCCGGTACTTTTAGCGCTTTGTTCATTGAACAGTTTTGTTACAGCAGCAACAATTTCCGGGCTCTTTACATTGATGGCATCAATGCTGTTCAGGGCAAAATTCCTGTCAACCATTTTATATGTTATAGTATCCTGTAAAATATCTATATATGAACTGACTGCTGCCTCTTTTTCATCTAGTCCATATAAGGCTTCAGCCGCCAGGGTTGCAACAGCCCCGGACTCATCTTTCGATGCCTCTTTCAGTGCATCAATTGCTGGTTTGGCATATTTCTTCAGGATCAATAATCCAGTTGCACCCCAGTAACGGATAGCGCTATTGTCATTTTTCAGGTAGTTAATTAATCTGTTCAGGTCTTTAGCCTTGCCGAGAAAAGCCAGATTTGATGCTTTCATCAGCTCCCTGAATGGACATTCCGCTGAATGCATATAATCATACATTGATTTTCCTCCGCTGAAAATGCTATACTCCGTTTCAGGTATTAATCCCGCATCATGTATTTCATTCATCCAGGCTGTTTCGGCTTTCCGCATTCTTAATAATACAGATTTATATTGGGGGTCATTGGCAAGATTGTTGATTTCCCACGGATCATTTTCTGTATCATAAAGTTCTTCTACTGGCTTTTCCAGAAAGAATTTACTTTGTACGGCATTCGTCTTTCCTTCTTTAAATGCGTTCTCCCAAGATTGGGCGGAGGGTGCATTAAACATATAATCAACATGCTGCATGGTAATACGGAATGGCATATAGTTCCTTATATAACGGTACTTTCTGTCCCTTACAGCCCTGACCAGGTCATATCGTTCATCCATGCGCTGGCGTGACATATACACAAATTCCGGGTCTTTAGTCTTTTGATCGCCCAGGAATGCTTTCCCCTGCATGTAATCAGGAATAGGAATTCCGGCAATACTAAGCAAAGTCGGTGCCAGATCGACAAAGTTGATCAGACGGTCCACTTTGTCTCCGGGTTTGTTTGCCGGAAACAGATATTTATATTTTTCCGGGATCCTGATAATAAATGGGACCTGGGTGCCTGTCTCATATATAAATCGTTTGCTTCGTGCCAGCACTCCTCCGTTATCGCCATAGTATATTACAATTGTATTTTCCGCCAGTCCGTTTTCTTCAAGCTCCCTGAGCAATTCCCCAACCTGGGAATCCATATCCTCAATTTTATCATAATATTGTGCCCAGTCATGTCTCATTTCCGGTGTGTCAGGATGATAGGGCGGCAGAGTAACCTGTGAAGGATCATGACGTAATTTTTCTACCGGTATTGGCACCTGAATACTGCTTTCATGACTTGTCATCAGGTTGAAGACGGCAAAAAAAGGTTTGTCTGCCTGCCTGTTCCTGTAATGTGCTTTAGGGCTGCTTTCATCCCATATTTCAGCAGGATTGATGCCCGGAGTATTATAATCGGTCTTGAAATTATTAGTACAGTAGTAACCCGCCTTGCGCAGATATTCAGGATAAGTATGGACATCTTGTGATAGTGGATAATTGCTTCTCATATTCTCATTACCATTCGATGCGGCGTATGCCCCGGTAATGATCGTATTCCTTGCCGGAGAAGAGACTGCGCTGGGACAATATGCATGGGTATATAAAAATCCCTGGCTGGCCAATCTGTCTATATTGGGAGTAGTGGCAAATGAGTTTCCATAACATCCGGTAAAATATGCGCTGTTATCCTCGCTGACTATCCAAAGAATATTTGGCAAACTGCCGGTAGTTTGCGCTCCGGATGTCTGAAATACAAAACTACTGACTATGGTCAGCCCTATTGCAGCGTACTGTTCTCCTGCTTTAAGTTTCATTTTCATTATTCTATATGTCATACTAATGTATCAATTTTATAACTTTCTATGGAAATATTTTCTGCTTTTTACACTGCCTTTCATAAAATACTGAAGTTGTTTTCACCTGTTTTGATCCTGAAGAGTGCGATTTATTGTAAGCATTAATTTACTTATTTCTCTTTCTGTCACTTTCTGTTAAAGCTAAAACCTGGTGTGTGGCTAAAACCGGCTCTGATGCCGGTAACGGTTCTGTGCAGGATCCTTTTCTTACAATAGAAAAAGCCGTGAGCGTTGTGCTGGGCATGGAAGAATTACGACGACGGCTGCGATGGATACCTGATGAGGAGCAAATGCTAATAGAAATGATTTCAGGCTAATTCAGGCTCCGTAAATTCGTTATTGCCTCCGGAACATATTTGTGAATTCCGGATACAAGAGCGCATGTTTCCATCTCATCACAATCTCCACATGTATTGAATCCTTTGGCTGTTACACAATTTCTTATCTCGCACATGTCACAATGACTGAACTTTACTCCCTCTTCCCTGCATCCGGTACAGTCGATCATTTTATATGACAGATCAGGCGCATTATAACTGACCCGCCATTTATCAGCTGTAGCTTTTCTGAGTTCATCATTATTTGTAACAGTTGCAATTCTTGCATCGCATGTTGCACAGTTCAGCCCGCAACAGGAAATAAGTTTTTCCATTACTTTAAGTTTTAAGTTATTTTATTTAATCGAAAATAGGTTGACGCGTTTTTAATCAAACTTTATTTATCAATATACATAATTTTAGAACTAAAAGAATAGCCGGAGAAAACATTAACTTTATTTTATTAATGAAAACGATTTTATGACCAAAACAGCAGATTCATTTGCAGAGCTTGAACAGGGCGTTTATGCAGCATTGGAGACTTATTCCAATGTCCACAGGGGAAGCGGACACAACTCGATGGTGTCCACGTTTTTATACGAGCAGGCAAGGGATATTGTCCTTGAATACCTGGGGTTGAATAAAGACAAATATGTGGTAATCTTTTGTACGCTCAGAAGAGCAGAAATCCTTAAAACACAACTTAATCCAAAAAAATATAGAAGTATATCCAGCCAGGAAATTGGTTTGCCTCTGGGGGTAACGGCATTGGCTGTTAAAAGAAATGCATTGCCCGGAGGCGCTCCATTCCAGACAGGTGGTGGAACTACCACGCTTGTTTCTCCTGGTTGGGTCATCTGGGCTGTTGCTCCGGATAAGTTTGAGGCCGGCACCCCTGCTATTATCAATGTTATTGCATTTGCCAGAGCACTAAAACTGATGAAGCATTCCGGAAATGACGTTTTCCTGAACAAGACCGCTAAAAAGCTTACTGCCAATGAAATTCTGTATCACGACGATCTGGACCAATATACCGGGCAAAAACTTTTAGATGAACTCAGGAAGACCCTTATTGGTCAAAATATTATTGTACCCACAATAGAAGGCAACAAGCGTTTCATTAATCTTGACAACGCTGCAAGTACTCAGACATTCTTGCCTGTATGGAATACTGTCTGCCGCACATGGAGTCAGCCCCGGGAAGTTCACCAGGAGATCATCAATGAGGTTAGGTCAATCTGTGCCGGAGTATTGGATGCGCCCCTGACTGATTATGATATATTCTTTACCTCCAATACTACTGAAGCTATTAACCTTGCAGCCGAAAATCTTGCCCATGAATCCGGACAGGGAGCCGAACCTGTTGTGATCAATACGATTCTTGAACATACTTCCAATGATCTGCCATGGCGCATGATTCCAGGTGCTTCCATGATCCGTCTGCAGATTGATGCTAACGGATTTATCGATTTAAATGAACTTGAAACAGTCTTGTGCGAATACAATCAGAAAGACCTGCACGGGAAAAAGCGCATCAGGCTGATGGCTGTGAGCGGCGCATCAAATGTTCTCGGAGTATATAACAATCTGGAGGAGATCAGCCGGATCGTTCATCGTTATGGATCACTCCTGCTGGTAGATGCGGCACAAATGGTAGCTCATCGTAAAGTTGATATGAAAGAAATCGATATTGATTATTTAGTCTTCTCTGCCCATAAAGTATATGCACCATTCGGTACAGGAGCGCTGGTGGTCAAAAAAGGGCTGTTAAATTTCAGCCCCCCCGCACTGGCTCTTATCCAATCATCCTGTGAGGAAAACGCTGCGGGTATCGCCTCTTTAGGCAAGGCTTTTTTGCTTTTACAGCGTATCGGTCTTGACCTGATCCGGGAGAAAGAAAAAGACCTGACCATTCTGGCATTACGGAGTTTGGCGAAAATACCGGATCTTATAATTCATGGGATAAAAGATCCGGATTCGCCTGAATTTGCTCAAAAAGGCGGGGTAATTGCAGTTAATTTTAAGAGTATCTTTTCAAATGTTGTGGCGAATGAACTGGCCGAAAGAGGGGGGATCGGTGTGCGGTATGGTTGCCATTGCTCCCATATTCTGATTAAACAACTGGTTGGTGTTGGTCCTCTGCTGAAACGATTCCAGCGCGTAATCGCGACCCTGTTCCCGAAGGTCCGGTTTCCTGGTCTCGCCAGGGTGAGTTTTGGAATTGGGAACAGTGAAGAGGATGTTGATACACTGATCCATGTGATGGACAAAATCGCCCGACAGCAACGCCCATTGCCTCATAAGGATATACAAAAACAGATGAATGATTTCGTAATGGCTGCAGCCCAAAAAGTCTATTTTTAACAAAGGTAATCATACTGCACTTTCCGCCTTCTTACTCATATCTTAAAGCTTCCACAGGATTTCTGCTTGCAGCTTTCCATGATTGTACAGAAATAGTCAGAAGGGCTATTACCACGGCTGTTAATCCGGCTAATGCAAAAATCCACCAGTTCAGGTTGATCTTGTATGCGAAGCTTTCCAGCCATCTGTCCATGGCATAATATGACAACGGAATGGCAATCACAAAGGATATTATTATCCATTTTATCAGATCCCAGTTGAGCATTAGCATCAATTCGCTTATACCGGCACCGTTAATTCTGCGTAACCCTGTCTCTTTCGTTCGTCGCTGTGTTGTCAACAGTGACAGCCCGAGAAGTCCCATTGAGCAGATAAACAGGGCCATTATTGTGAAAATCGTAAGTAACTTAGACTGAAGACGTTCTGCTTTGTAGACATCCTTGTACATAGAATTGACATATTCATATTGAAAGGGATACCCGGGGAACATTTTTCCCCAGACGTTTTCAATATCACTGATAGCCTGTTTCTGCATGCCTGGCCGGAACGAAACTACAAAATTAATGAGCCAGAGATCTTTGCGTTTAAACATTACCAGCGGTTCTGTTTTTTTCTTAATGCTTGAAAGGTGAAAATCTTCCACCACACCTGTAATTTTGCCGGTCGGAATATCAATTCCGTCAATATTGGTTATGAGTTTGAACTCTTTTCCTGTTATCTCACCAGGATTAGTATAATGTAGTCGCTTCATTGCAGATTCATTGATGATATACTCTCCCGAACCCTCATTGTCTTCATTCTTTTCAGAAAAATTTTCGCCGCCAAGGAATTTCATATTGAAAATGCTGGCAAAAGAGTAGTCGCAGGGGAGAACACCAATAGAATTATCAGCACTGATTGTTTCGTTTACAGTGTACCCTTCCATTTTGAACTGAAACATGTCGTTCGCCTCTCCCCCGGGAGCATCCATCATTGCTGAAACAAATTCAATAGAATTATATTTCAACAGTTCTTTCTTAAATACCTCAAACTTGCTTTGAGCGCTGGTGTGAACATCTTTAAAACAGATCAGATTCTCATTCCCGGCTCCCATGCTTCTTTTAATGGCATAGCCGGTCTGATGTTGGATCACAATAACAGCAGCAATCAGCGTTATTGAAATTGCATATTGCAGTACTATTATGCTCTTACTGAGACCTTTTCTTCCGGTTCTGTTTTCATACTTGCTGTCTGAGGATATTTTAATACTGCTAATGCCTTGTTTAATTAATGGAAATATGCCTGACAGAAGGCTCAGGAGACCAAACAATACTACTGTTAATAAGATCCAAACCGCGTTGCCGGTAAACAGGTCTGATCCAAGATACTTTTGGATAAGTGTGTTGGCAGAGGCTGAAATAATTATGCTGATTGCAACAGAAACTATGAAAATTATAATCCCCTCGATTATGAAATACTTCAAAGTCATCCAGACAGAAGAGCCGGAAACTTTACTGATGAAAAGAAATTTATCACTATGATATGCCATGCCAATATTCAGGTTGGCATAGTTGGCAAGTGCGATCAGTAAGAGTATCAATGAAGCTATTGAGAGGGTATATATAACCGACATACTGCTGTTTGGCTCTATCTCGCGCAGTTTATTTGAATGTAAATGTATATCAGAAATTCTTTGCAGATAAGCATCTGTTTTTATTTCATCCGTTTTGATTTCTGTGAGTGAAGAATAGAAATCTTTAAATCCTGATATTATTTTATCGGGGGTTGCATTTTTGGACAGAAGTAAGTAAGTCCATGTCCAGCCCTCCAGTACAGTTTTATCTACAGGTGTGGTAATAAACTCGGGGTGAAAATGGCTGTTCTGAGGAAAATCCTTCATAACTCCTTTAACAGTAAAATCTATATTTCTGCCATAAAACTGCCCGCTTGGCAGGGTCAAGATCTGTCCTGCCGGATTGGTGTTCCCGAATGTTCTTCTTGCAAAGCTTTCAGAAACCACCATAGAACCGGGACCATTCAATATGTTTTCAGGGTTTCCGATCAACAGCTTTGCATCAAACACCTCAAAAAAAGTACTGTCGCATTCAAAGCCCTGATTGATTGTAATGTATTGTTCATTATACTTCATCACACCGCCACGGACAGGCGCAAGTCGGACAAAGTTCTCCACTTCAGGAAAATAATCTGCCATCGCTGAAACATATCCCGGATTATATACTCTTGCAAAATGTCTTCCCGCTATAAAAGAAGGATCGAGAACCGTAAAACGATAGATCCTGTCCGATTTACTATGGAACCGGTCAAAAGTCAATTCGTTTTTAAGGAACAGAATGATCAGCAATAAACCGCTCAATGACAGGCTTAATCCTATTACTTTTATAAGATTAAGAAATGGTCTTTTTATCAGATTCCTGACGGCAAATTTTAAAGTCATATGACCGGAACGCATGACCCGGATGAAAGAAATAAAATAGAAGATTATATGCTTCAAATCTTTATTTTTCTCCGGCAATGTCGAATATTTTCAATTCCATAGGCTTGCTTGTCATGTCAGTCGTTTTTGTTCCAAATTCCTTGAAATACGAAGTTGCAAAATGGACATCTATTGCAGCCTGATTGACATATCTTTCAACAAAGATGAAATTTGTTTTTTCATAGGGATCCTGGTACAACATATAACCCAGGCAGCCCTCTTCCTTATTTGAATTTTCAATCATAACCCTGGCCTCCGAAATAAAATCAGATTCTTTACCTGGTTTAATAAAGACTTTTGCAGTAATCATTTTCTGATAATCAGGAGCCTGAACAACCGTTTCGGGCTGTGCCGGCGGTGCAGCAGCTTTTTGTTTACATGACATTCCAATTACGCTAAGGAGAATTGATAAGATAAGGATCTTTGTTTTCATTTTAATCAGTGGTTTATGATTATATATAAATGTAATATTTTCAAACCTGGTCACACGTATCAGTGGGTATCCTCTGCTATTTATTCCCTTCTGGCTTTTTATTTTATAACAGGGTTTTGCGCCTTTTTGTTGAATTCTTCTTGTAACTGTTCAACTGTATTATTATTCTTGAGATACTTTATCAGTTCTGCTAACTGGTTCGCCTCTTTTGTTATCAGCAGTTCGCCCAGCCTTTTATTCGGTTCGGCTACATCGCTCGCATAATGGTTAGGGTAACTTGCGTACCACCATATACCGGTATATCCGTAAGGAAGATCTTTAAGTCTTTCCTGGTTGAGTCCTGACTGGGTTTTAATAGCCTGCTGATCAACAAGATCCGGCCTGATGAAATACATCATTGAGGTTTCCTCTTCGCCGGCGTGGCCATCAAGTGTGGCCTTTTCCAGAGAATTAATTTCCTTATCCAGGACGGGGTCTGAACCACCCTGGAACATCACAACAATATAATCTTTCCTGCTTGCCAGCTGTGCCTGGCAGAAATATTGCAAAAAGTTAGTGCTCCCTCCGTGACCATTGGCAAGAATTATCTTCTTTAATCCGTTTCTTGATAATTCATCACAAGTCTCTTCAAGCATGGTCCACATCAGGTTATGGCTGTAAGCCATTGTCCCCGGCTGATGTCTGGCTTCAAAGATCTGCGCGAAATAATAAGGTGGAAATACAATTGCATACTCTTTTCCGGCTGCCGTTGTTACTACTTCACGTATTTCAAAAAGATCTGTTCCGAGAGGAAGATGCGGTCCGTGTTTTTCAATAATCCCTAAAGGAATGACACATACACCACCTGATTTTTCAACAGCTGTCACGAATTGCGAAGAAGTAAGCTCTTCCATTTTGAAGGGAATGTCTTTGGATCCTGATTGTGCCGGAAGCAGTAGGCTCCAGAAAATTGATAATGAGAAAATCAGTAGTTTTTTCATATTTGTTTCTTTTGGTTTTATTAAATGTTAATTAGTTATTTCGTGTTTGGTTTATCCTATTTTAGCCATACGGAAGGGTTTTATCTCTATTTTCTCCCATACCTTGTTATAGATGTACGGCTCATTTTTCAGCAGATTATCCAGGAACGCCCTGTCGGGTACTTCATAGAGGATCATTGAGCCGATCATTTTACCGGTATCATCAAGTATTGCTCCACCGCAAAGAAATTCTCCTGCCTTTTTCACAACCGAAATTTTTTCAAGATGTTCCGGCCTGCTTTTCATCCTACGGTCCAGTGCTCTGGCATCGGTTCCGTCATATGCTATCAACAGAAATTGCATTTGTATTTTATTTTAAAAGGTTCTGATCTTGTCTCAAATTTAAACAATAAAATAACAGAACGGAGGGTTTTCTTTTACAATGGTATGTGAGGCTTATTGTTTACATTTGCTGCGAAATCCGGAGCGACAGAAATATGGAAGATAAAAAATACAAAATAGGACTTGTTCTTAGTGGCGGCGGGGCTCGAGGATTTGCTCACCTTGGTGTCCTGAAGGCATTAAATGAGGAAAGTATTTATCCTGACATAATTTCAGGAACAAGCGCTGGGGCAATAGTAGGAGTATTGTATTGTGATGGTTATTCCCCAATGGAGATCCTTAAAATCATGAAGCTTCAAAACAAGCTTGATTATATGCGCCCCACACTTCCGCGAGATGGTTTGTTGCAGATTTCCGGCATCAGTAAGCTGCTTGAGGCTAACTTGAACGCAAAGAAATTTGAAGACCTTAAGATACCTCTTATTGTGTGTGCCACCGATCTTAATAATGGCAAGTCCGTCTATATTTCAAAAGGCAGTCGTCTTGTTACTTCTGTGATAGCATCCTCAAGCATCCCGGTACTTTTCAAGCCTGTGATAATCAATAAAATATATTATGTTGATGGCGGAGTGCTTGATAATCTTCCAATAGAGCCGCTTGAAAATAAATGCAACTTTCTTATTGGTTCTTTCGTAAATCCTGTAGGATATGAACCCATAACCTCCGGACTTATTACAATTGCAATGAGAACCTTTATGCTCGACCAGACGAAGGAGGCACAGGAAAAAGGGAAGAAATTTGATCTGTTTATTGCTCCTTCCGAACTTACAAAATTCGGTATTATCGAAGTCGAAAAGGCAGAAGCTATCCTTGAAATGGGATATAAAGAGACCAAAGAAAAGCTAAAAAACCCTGAAGTTCAGAAGATTATTTCGGAGAAACTGGCATAGATATATTTACAAAAATATTGTGTATATAAGTTAAGATTGCTTCGTCGTGCCGCTAACGCGGCTCTCCTCGCAATGACAGTACATGTTAAAATAATTTGTTTGATGATATACTGCGGATTTTATAAAGATTGCAGTCATTGCGAGGAGTCCCGAGTATTCGGGACGACAAAGCAATCTTCCTGGTTTACCTGTTACCCAATATATGAGTACAATTTCCTGATTTCTGCTTCCCAGAGTGATTCCTCGGGTGTTTCGAGTATGAGGGGAATATTATCAAAACGGCTGTCATTCATTATCAGTGAAAAAGTTTCTTCTCCAAGAAAACCCGTTCCCAGGTTTTCATGACGGTCGACCCGTGTGGCGAAATCCTTCTTCGAATCATTAAGGTGCATTCCCTTCAGATATTTAAAACCAATGATCTGATCGAATTTTTTGAAAGTCTCTTTGAAGCCGCTAGCTGTTTTAATATCATATCCCGACGTGTAGGCATGACAAGTGTCAATGCATACTCCTGCCCTTGATTTGTCTTCCACATGTTCTATGATGAATCTTATCTGTTCAAAAGTATGACCAAGATTTGTCCCCTGGCCGGCTGTATTTTCTATTACTGCTGTTACTCCTTTTGTTTTTTCAAGCGTTATGTTTATTGATTCTGCGATTATCTTGAGACATTCTTCTATTCCGGTAACTTTCAGATGGCTGCCCGGATGAAAATTAAGCCTGTCGAGGCCAAGTTGTTCACATCGTTGCATCTCATCAAGAAAGGAGTCTCTCGATTTAGCAAGAGGTTCTTTTTCAGGATGCCCGAGATTGATCAGATAACTGTCGTGCGGAAGTATCTGAAATGGTTTAAAATCAAATTTTTCGCAGTTATTCCTGAAAGCTGTTATCGCCGATTGGGAAAGAGGAGACGAAAACCATTGTCTCTGATTCTTTGTAAATAATGCAAATGCCCTTGCTCCTATTGCATTCGCATTGATGGGTGCATTTTGAACCCCCCCTTCTGCGCTTACATGTGCTCCCACATATTTCATAATCCTTCTGTTGGTTGTTTTTGTCTCCCCTTCTCCCCCTCCCGCACTCTCCCTTTCTTTATATAGCTGTTGATTTCTTCGGTTTTTTTGTATTCTTCTAGAAATAGCTACTGCCGTCCCAGCAATGAGTACATAATCTTTCCTTTGGCAGGCCGATGGCCTCAACCAGATCATCAAGACGCTGATATAACAGAGAGTCAAGATCAAGCTTTTCAGCAATTTTAGCTACCATTTTTTTATATTTTTCAGAATCCGGATCTGAATATTCCCCAAGGTCTTCTTCAGTTCCATTCAATTCTTGTATTGCTCTTCGTGCCGCCAGCTCGAAAGGAGAACGTGATTGAGTAAAATTCAGGAATTCACAGGAATATAAAAGCGGTGGACATGCAATTCTCATATGAATTTCTGTGGCTCCGCATTTTCTCATATCGTTGGTATTGTCCTTCAGCTGAGTTCCCCTTACAATGCTGTCGTCAAGAAAAATCATTTTTTTACCTTCAATTACAGCTTTGTTGGGTATCAGTTTCATTCTTGCAACAAGATCACGCTGTTCCTGGACAGACGGGAGAAAGCTTCTGGGCCATGTTGCGGTGTACTTTGAATATGGTCTTTTGTTCGGTATTTTTTTTTCGTTACCATATCCTATAGCATGCCCGACCCCTGAATCGGGAATGCCACATACAAAATCGGCCTCTACCTTATCTCTGCATGCCAGAGCGGCTCCGCATCTGTAACGACACTCATCAACATTAATACCTTCGTAATATGATGGAGGATAGCCATAATAAACCCACAGGAATGCACATATCTGCATTTTATCTCCTGGCTTTTTCAACTGTGTATAACCATCGGCAGTAATATTGACTATTTCACCAGGTCCCAGGTAATACTCCAGTTCAAATCCGGTATTTGGAAATGAGCATGATTCTGATGCAACAGCATATGCGCCCAATTTTTTTCCTATTACAACAGGTGTTCTTCCAAGCTTGTCTCTTGCTGCAATAATGCCCTCTTCTGTAAGCACAAGCAACGAACAGGATCCCTTAATGTTCTCAAAGACATTTTCAATGCCGGCAATAAAAGTTTCCTTTTCACAGATCAGATTGGCAATCACTTCCGTGGGATTTATATTGCCTTCAAAATTCTCAGTGAAATGTTTCTTCTGGTCAAGAATTTTTCTTTCAAGTTCTGCAATATTGACAAGTCGGCTGACTGTTACAATGGCAAAGCGTCCCAGGTGTGAATTGAACAATATCGGCTGAGGATCTGTGTCGCTTATCACTCCCATTCCGGAGTTCCCGGAAAAGTTTTTAAGTTCATCTTCAAATTTTGATCTGAAATAGGAGTTCTCGAGGGTGTGGATCGAACGCCGGAATCCTTTTTCAGGAACAATAAAAACCATGCCCGCCCGTTTCGTACCAAGATGGGAATGATAATCTGTTCCATAGAAAACCTCATTGATACATTCCTTCTTTGAAACCACACCAAAAAAACCACTCATGTTGTTGAATATTAATTGTTTAATAAATTAAAGTTCAATTGTAAATTTAATCATTGGATTGATATTACAATATTACCTGATATATTATTATTTTTGCACACCAATAACCTTTTTAAAATCAACGGAATGACCGAAACAAACAACGAAGCACCAAAATTACAGGAGAAGAAAAAAAGCGTTCCTGTTGGTCTTATTGCCATAGCAATCATTCTGGCAGGAGCGCTGATCTTCCTGGTTACGATGTATTTCAATCAGAAAATTAAATTGACCGCAATGAATACAGAACTTACCAGGGAAAAAGATTCTCTGGCAAATGAACTCATGATAATGATCCACAGCTTTGATACACTCAAAACTAATAATGATAGTTTAAATGCAAACCTTGACAGGGAAAAACAAAAAATTATTAAGCTTCTGTCAGTTAATGCCTCAAATATTCAGCTTATAAAGAAATACCGGAACGAGATCTCAACAATGAGAGATATTATGAAAAGCTATATCGTTCAGATTGACTCTCTCAACACAAGGAATAAGAACCTGGTCGCAGAAAATGTGCAGATCAGGCAGAACTATAAAAAAGTTCAGGATACAAATGTTGAGCTTGAAAAAGTAAAGGAGGAATTAAGCACCAAAGTTGAAATTGCCTCCGTGATCCAGGCAAAGGATATTCTTGCTGACAACATTTTTGATTTCAATGGTAAAAAGCTGATCTATTCAGCAAGCCGTATAGCTGACTACATGAATCAGGATATAGAAATATGTATTTTCCTTGATAATACTGGCGATTTCATTCCCGGTAACTACAGCGTTGAATTATATCTTGAGAATAACATCATAGGTCAGACTAACTTTATGCTGACAAAAAGATAATTACTTGTCTGACGGCACCATAAATTCTGAAATAATATTATCAGATATCATCTTGCCCTGGTTCGAAAGGACCAGGTTTTTTTTGTCCAGCTTCATCATGCCGTAATTAATGAATTTGCCTGAGAGATTAATTACATAATCATAACTTTCCTTTTCAAAAGCCCGTTCAAGGTACTCAAGGTCAATACCCCACATGGTTCTCAGTGATGTCATTATATATTCGTTGAATCTTGTTTTCAGATTAAGCTCCTCTTTTTCGTAACAGGGTGTTCCGTCATTTACATATTTTATATACTTCTTAAGGTCGGATATATTCCACTGCCGCGAATACTTGTTGAAAGAATGGGCTGATGGGCCAAGTCCTATATAAGGCACTTGCTTCCAGTAATTGGTATTATGAATGGAAAAATATCCCGGTTTTCCGAAATTTGATATTTCGTACTGGATAAATCCTGCCGATTCTGTTTTTTTAACTAGAATGTTAAATTCAGAATTGCTTTTCTCCTCATCTATCTCTTCAAACAATCCTTTCTCTTTCATTTTTCCGAACGGTGTTCCCGGCTCAATAGTCAGATGATAAGCTGACAAATGCTTTATATCAAAAACAAGTGTTTTATCAAGATTTGATTCCCAGTCTTTTATTTTCATGCCCGGGATCCCGTAAATAAGGTCAATAGTCACATTTTCGAATCCGGCCATGAGGGTTTCAGTCAATGCCCTCTCTGCCTGCGATGCCGAGTGCCTCCTGTTAAGCAATTTAAGGTCTTCGTCCCGCCAGGATTGAACTCCCAGGCTTATCCGGTTGAAGCCGGCTTTTTTCAGACCACGCAAATATTCAGAAGTTATATCGTCAGGATTTAATTCAATTGTGATTTCACAGGATGCTTCTTCAGAAAACCGTGTTTTCAGGCAATCCAGAATTGTTTCCAGCTCTTTAACTGATAAAACCGATGGGGTGCCTCCTCCGAAATATATTGTTGAAATTGGTTCGTTTCCTGTGTAATCACGCCTTGTTTCAACTTCCCTGAGCAGTGCTTTTAAAAATGAAGAATGGTCCCCGGTTGAGATAACATGATAAAAATCGCAATAATTGCACAATTTCTTACAGAAGGGTATATGAATATAGATGCCGGCCATTGTGAAAATTGTAACACCTAAATTTAGAAATAAAATACTATTCTAATGATTAAATTTGCCCAAACATTAAATATGATAAAAAAGAACATTCTTTCAATATTTGTGGCATTGATCATTGCATACCTGAGCCTGGCAAATTCGGATAATTTTGACAAAGTATCGTTTTTCAATTTCCCTGGTGCAGATAAGATTATTCATTCTATAATGTATTTTGTATTTATGTCGGTCATTGTTTTTGAGAACAGGAATAACATTGGAAAAGTCAAAATTCTGCTTCTTATTACACTTGTTCCGTTTTTATTTGGTGCTTTAATGGAGGTTTTGCAGATGTTTCTAACCACCAGCAGGACGGGTTCTGTGGCAGACTTGCTTTCAAATCTGGCCGGAATATTGTTTTCTGTTGCGCTGTGCCTGATGATCCGGCCATTCAGAAGACATATTATCAGATGAATATTTTTTTTGTGCTGCCCGCCTTCATAGCCAGATCAGATATTGTTGTACTGCTGAAAAGCCTTATAAGCTCTTCTCTCAGGTATGCATAATCATCATGGACCGGGCATGGATCTTTTTCATGATCCACAACTGTGCATGTTGAATTGTGAATAATGCAATTTGTAAAGATCCCGTCGCCGTCAATTGTCTTTACAATATCAAGAAGGGTGATTTTTCTTGGATCTTTCTGCAACGAAAATCCGCCATGGGGCCCTTTCGACGAAGTGAGTATCTTCTGCCTGGCAAGCTGCTGCAGTATCTTGGCAAGGAATGGTGTAGGAAGTTCAAGATCTTTTGAGATCTGTCTTATTCCTGTTTTCCCGTTAATCCGTGGCTGGCTCGCAATATATATTACAGCCCTGATGCCGTATCTGCATGAGCTTGAAAGCATTTTAATACATTTTTAATGAAATTTTGTCAATCCTTGGCTTGTGTCTTCCTCCTTCAAATTCTGTTTCAAGAAAGGTTTTTACAATGAGATAGGCTTCCGCCTCATTAATAAACCGTCCCGGCAAAGAACATATGTTGGCATCGTTGTGCGCTCTGGCCAACCTGCCTGTTTCTTCGCTCCAGCATAAAGCTCCTCTTATCCCCTGATGTTTGTTTACGGTCATGTTCATGCCGTTCCCGCTACCACAGATGGTAATGCCCAGGTCATATTCACCTGAAGAAACCGCAATTGCCAGAGGATGTCCGAAATCGGGATAATCAACGGGCTCACTGCCTGAAGATCCAAAATCCTTCACTTCATATTTCAGCTTGATAATGAATGTAATAAGAAGCTCCTTAAGATAAAAGCCTGCATGATCTGAAGCGATCGCAATTCTCCTTTTTTTCACTTTTTTGTTTATTATATAATTCGAAACATAATTCTTGCTAATTTAAGAAAAAAATACTCTTTTATCTTTTTTATAGTGTTTAAAAACCTGTTCATTAAATATCAAAAATCAATAGTTATCAGCATGGTGTACTGTTATAAAATCATTTTTGTGCGTTTTGCCTTATTTTATAATTAAATAATATCAATGTGTAAACCGTCAATAAACACTAAAAAATATACTTTTGTTCTGTTATTAGTATCAACATTCCATTCATAACAATTGTTAATAATAAGACTAATAGCCTGATTTTCAAAAAGGGTACATTTTTTGATCTGTTAAAAAGATGTTTGCTTGATGATAATTATGAGAAAACAAATAAAAGTTTAAAATTTTTTCTAACACAATTAACAGCATATATACATCATCATAAATAGATAAATATAAATCAATATATAATTATACTGTTGTTGATTAAAAACCTGCCATTGAAGAAAGAAACAAATTATATTAGTGAGATAAAGAGGATGAAGAAAGCAAAGAATGCCATCATTCTCGCTCACTATTACCAGACAGGTGATATACAGGATCTGGCAGATTTTATTGGTGACAGTCTTGCATTATCACAGAAAGCTGCTGAAAATGATGCTGATATAATTTTATTTGCAGGTGTAAAATTCATGGCTGAAACTGCTAAAATTCTTGCACCTGGAAAAAAGGTTCTTCTTCCTGATATGAATGCCGGTTGCTCACTGGCTGATTCATGCAGAGCTGAAGATTTTAAAAAGTTTATTGATGATAATCCGGGAAGAACTGTAATTACTTATGTAAATACAACAGCAGAAATAAAAGCATTGTCTGATATAAGCTGTACTTCTTCAAATGCGGTGGAAATTGTTAATTCTCTTCCTCCTGATGAAAAGATAATATTTGCTCCCGACAGGAATCTTGGAAATTATGTTTTGAATAAAACAGGACGGGATATAGTGGTATGGGACGGTACTTGCCATGTTCATGAGGAATTTTCTCTTGAGGCTATTATTAAATTAAAGGAAGAAAATCCTGGTGCAAAAATAATTGTTCATCCTGAATGTGAATTACCAGTCAGAATGGTTGCTGATTTTATAGGTTCAACATCAGCATTGCTTCAGTTTACCATAAAAGACAATGCAAAATGCTATATTGTAGCAACAGAACCTGGTATAATTCACCAGATGAAAAAGGAAATGCCTGAAAAGAAGTATATACCTGCTCCTCCAAAAGATTCAACATGCGGATGCAGCGAATGTAACTTCATGAAACTTATTACGATAGAAAAAATATATAAATGCCTTAAAAATGAAAAACCTGAAATATTTGTTGACCCTGATATAATAAAGAATGCAAGTAAACCGATTAAAAGAATGATTGAAATCTCAAAAAAGGCAGGTTTTAAACAATGAAGAAGATATTTTTCATATTAATTATCTTTTTTTTATCTGTTGACGGATTTAGCCAAACCAATACAGAGCTTAAAGACGGATATCAGATATTTAAATATCCAAACGGAACCGTATCCAGCAAGGGTTTTATAAGGAATGAAAAACCCGACGGATACTGGATCAGCTATTATGTGACCGGCATAAGAAAATCACAAGGCATGTACAGAAACTTCATGCTGGACAGCATATGGCTGTTTTTTGACCAGACAGGAGATACCACGGACAGGATCAGCTACCTGTTCGGAAAGAAGAACGGATATTATTACAAATATAAAAGAGATCCTTCCGTTGGGATGTATATATGGTCAAAAGAGCTCTATGCCGGGGACAGGAAGGAAGGAACAGCATTTGTTTATTTTCCTGGTGGAAAGACACAGCAGACATTTACCTATAATGCAGGTAAAAAAGAAGGACTATCGAAAGAATATGACAGAGAAGGCAATGTCATAACGCTTCTTGAGTATAATAATGATTTTCTCGTAAGCAGGGAAAAGATAAACAGGACGGACAATGATCGTCTGAAGCAGGGGGAATGGAAAGAATTTTATCCGTCCGGGGCAATTAAAACAGAAAGAACGTATAAAGATGATCAGCTGCACGGCTATTACAAAGAATACGATGCCCGTGGAAATCTTGTGCTTACAATGCTTTATGACAATGGGTCAATTGTAAAATCAAGGGTTGAGGATGAGCCCGATATTGAAATTGTCAACAGGTATGACAGTGAGGGTAAATTGATATATAGCGGACCATTCAGAAGCAATGTTCCTGTCGGGATTCACAGGGAATACGGAAAAGATGGAAAAGTAAGCAATGCATTCTTATATAATGATAACGGATTGTTATTATCCGAAGGAATCGTTAATGAAGCAGGCAACCAGAATGGCAGATGGAAGGATTTTTATCCTGACGGAAAAATCAGGGCAGAAGGCACTTATACCGATAACAGGAAAACCGGCCAGTGGAAATTTTATAATGCCGGTTCAAAAGTTGAACAAACAGGATCCTATAATAACGGAAGGCCTGATGGCTTATGGACATGGTATTATGATAACGGAGCTGTCCTGCGGGAAGAAGAATATTACCAGGGTCAACGGGATGGCTTATTTACAGAGTATTCCGAAAATGGTGACATTCTTACCACGGGACAGTATTCAGACGGCGAGAAAAACGGTGACTGGAAATTCAAATCAGGTGATTTTACAGAGGAAGGAAAATACATATTAGGACTTAAAGACGGGCAGTGGAAATCGTATTATGAAAACGGCAAACTGAAATCCAAAGGAACTTATGTCCAGGGAAATCCCGACAAGCAGCATCTGTATTATTATGAATCGGGGAAGATAAAGGAAGAACAGTTTTACCAGATGGGAATACGGCAGAAAACATGGAAGAAATTCGATGAGGAGGGTGTCCCCGAACTGGTAATTACATATAAAGATGATATTGAAATAAGCATTAACGGCGTTAAAATAAACCTTCCTGAAAGCGATACCAAGCTGATAAAATAGTTACTTTGCTTTATGGAAGAGAATTTCAATATCAGAAAAGACAATATTGCACTCGCTGACAGAGAATTTGAGAAACAGCTCCGGCCCTTGTGCTTTGATGATTTTAAAGGCCAGAAGCAGGTAATTGACAACCTGATGGTTTTTGTTACAGCAGCAAAGCAACGGGGAGAATCTCTCGATCATGTACTCTTACACAGTCCTCCGGGTCTCGGAAAGACAACACTCGCAAATATAATTTCAAATGAATTACAGGTAAACCTCAGAGTCACTTCCGGTCCTGTTCTTGATAAACCCGGCGATCTGGCAGGATTGCTGACAAATCTTGAGGAAGGGGATGTCCTCTTCATTGACGAGATACACCGCCTCAGCCCGGCCGTGGAAGAATATTTGTATTCGGCAATGGAAGATTTCAAGATAGACATAATGATTGATAAGGGACCAAGCGCCCGTTCAGTACAGCTGACCCTGAATAAGTTTACCCTTATTGGCGCTACAACAAGATCCGGCTTGCTGACAAGTCCCCTCAGGGCCAGGTTCGGTATTAAGTTCCACCTGGAATATTATGATCATGAAGTTCTTACGGGAATAGTTAAAAGATCAGCCGGTATCCTTAATGTCAGGGTTGATGGGGCCGCAGCTGTTGAAATTGCCAAAAGAAGTCGCGGAACACCAAGAATTGCAAACGCGCTTCTACGCAGGATAAGGGATTTCGCCCAGGTCAAAGGATCAGGGGAAGTAGATCTTGAAATAACAAAGTACGGTCTTAATGCACTTAACATTGACAAGTACGGGCTTGACGAAATGGATAACAGGATACTCTCAGCCATAATAAACAAGTTTAGCGGAGGCCCTGTCGGATTGAATACTATTGCCACCGCCGTAAGCGAGGAAAGCGGTACAATTGAGGAAGTTTATGAGCCATTCCTTATCAAAGAGGGATTCCTGAAGAGGACTTCACGCGGAAGAGAAGCCACGGAGCTCGCATATAAACATCTCGGAAAACATTTCGGAAAAAAGGAGGAAACTCTTTTTTAACAGGGGAATCAGCTGAATACATTGCTGATCTTTTCCAATCCTTTTTTATTTAATATCCTGATCTTTCTGCCATTAAGCTCAACAAGCTTGTCCGATTTGAATTCAGACAAAAGCCTGATAACCGATTCTGTCGCAGTTCCGACTATATTTGCCAGCTCCTCGCGGGTAAGAGATATCTGCAGAAAATTTTGTTCATCCAGGCCAAAATCATTGACAAGGAGGATAATTATTTCAGCAAGACGTTCCCTTACTGTTTTCTGTGCAATATCAGTTATAAAAGAATTTGCCTCTCCAAGCTCATGACAGGCAAGCTTGAGAAGTTCATGTGCAAAAGACGAATTTGTTTTGACCAGCTTAATAAGAATTTCAGATGGTATAAAGCAGACCTGGCAATCTTCAATAACTTTGGCTGAAGTACATGCGGATTCGTTGCTGAGGACACTGCGGTAGGCAATTATATCACCAGGTTTTGCAAAGCGTATTATCTGTTCCTTTCCGTCAAAGCCGGTCTTGAATACCTTGATGATCCCTTTGTTCACACAATAAAAACCGCTTATTCTGTTTCCTTCATTATAAAGTATTTCACCGCGCTTGTACTGACGAAACTCCTTTTCAAAATTGATCATATCAACCTCATCCCGGGTAAGATGCCTGAAAATGGCGCCTGTCTCCATCGAACACTTATCACAAAAGGGAATCGGAACTTCGTACTGCTTCATGTCTTGGTGTGGTTATTTCAAAAGATTAACAATGATCTGGTCATAATTGTTCGCTTATCTAGAATGCAGTTCTGAATTGTTCAAGGAATCTTATATCATTTTCAAAATATAGACGCAGGTCGTTGACCTGGTATTTTAACATAGCCGGCCTTTCAATTCCCATTCCGAAAGCGAAGCCGGTATATTTATGACTGTCAATATTACTTGCTTCCAGAACAGCAGGATGGACCATACCGCAACCCAGGACCTCAAGCCAGCCTGTAAATTTACAGACATTGCAGCCTTTCCCTCCGCAGATGCTGCAGCTGATATCCATTTCAGCAGAAGGTTCCGTGAACGGGAAATATGATGGTCTTAAGCGGATTTTTGTATCTTTTCCAAACATCTCACGGGCATAATAAAATAATGTCTGCCGGAGGTCGGCAAAAGAGACATTTTCGTCAATATAAAGCCCTTCAACCTGGTGAAAAATACAGTGAGCCCTTGCAGAGATGGCTTCATTACGAAATACACGGCCTGGTGATATTGTCCTTATAGGCGGCTTCTGATTTTCCATGACCCGCACCTGAACCGAAGACGTATGGGTCCTTAGCAATATATCCCCGGGATTTGAATCCTCTGGAGATATTTTCGATATATAAAAAGTATCCTGCATATCCCTGGCAGGATGTTCTGGAGCAAAATTCAATTTTGTAAAAACATGATTATCGTCCTCTATCTCGGGCCCTTCTGAAACAGTAAATCCTATACGTGTGAAAATATCTATTATTTCATTCCTGATAATGGATATAGGATGGCGCGAACCAAGCATCCAGGGAAAAGCCGGACGGGTAAGATCTTCAGCCGAAAATGAATAATCTGCAGTATGGATTCCTGTTTTAAGGATATTATACTTTTCCTGTGCCGCCTGTTTTAATATATTCAGCTTCTGCCCTATCTCTTTTTTATCAGCTCCCGGTATATTCCGGAATTCTTCAAATAATTCCGGAATGAGTCCTTTTTTGCTGAGAAATTTAAGACGAAACAGCTCAAGCTCTTCATTGCCTTTGGCAGAGAAGGAAGAAATTTCAGCAAGAAGACTATTTATTTTTTCAAACATCAGAAAGGTTTTAACCTGGTTACTTGCTTACAATTTTAATTTTCAGGATCTTGATATCGCTTAGGGGCTTATCTGCTTCATCTGTTTTTACAGCGGCAATTTTATCAACAACATCCAATCCTTCAATTACTTCACCAAAAACAGTATATGTGCCATCAAGACGGGGAACGCCGCCAATGGTTTTATAGTCAATACGCTGAAGATCGGGGATCTTGTAATTGCCTTCAGTGGTAAGATACCTGAACATTTTATCAGAAGCCTTCTCCTGGATCTCACCGTCTGAAAGAGGTACTCCGGATAATATTGCACTGTCAGCATAATAATGGATATATTTATTAAACAAAGCCCTTTTCACATTGCTGTTTATCTGTTCTTCAGCCAGGTTCAGCTGGTCGTCATTCAATTTAACACCCTGTACAATATAAAAATGAGTACCTGAAGACCGCATATCGGGATTGACTTCATTACCTTCGCGCGCGGCTGCAAGAGCCCCCTTTTTGTGATGAAGCTGTTTGTTGAATTCTGACGGGATTGTATATGTATTTAACGAATCTGAACTTTTATCAATAGGCACAGTGCGGGTTACAGGATCTCCGGCCTGGATCATGAAGCCATTGATGACGCGGTGAAATGATATACCTTCATAAAAGCCTGAATTTACAAGCTTAATGAAGTTGTCCCTGTGAAGGGGGGTTTCATTATAAAGCTTAAGCTTAATATCCCCTAAGGTTGTTTTCATTAGGAATATAGTATTATCATTACCTCCGGGAGCGCTGCATGAGGTAGCAAGAAATACTGCTGAAAGGAATAATATCCTCATTACTATTTTGTTCATGAATATCAGCTTTTGGTTAATAATGTTGTGCAATTCTGAAAACAAAGATATTTAACTTTGGACGATCACGAAAGAAATATATGAATGAAATCAGAACACTGGCAAAACAAACAGCCATTTATGGATTTGGAACAATAGTTCCCAGATTCCTTAATTATGGCATAATTACATTCTTCTACACAAGGATATTTGCAAAGGCGGAATACGGCGTTATTACAGAACTTTATGCATGGATGGTATTTCTGCTGATTGTCCTTACTTATGGCATGGAAACAGGATTCTTCCGATTCGCACAGAAAAAGGAAGATTCTGCAAGAGTTTACAGCACATCACTTTTAAGCCTCCTCATTACTTCATCATTATTCGTGATCCTGGTATATGTTTTTATTGGGCCGGTATCAGCTTTTTTTAATTACAGAGAAAATCACGACTATATTAAAATATTTGCAGCGATAATTGCAATTGACGCTTTTACGGCAATACCATTTGCCTGGCTAAGAAAGGAAAACAAGCCTGTTATATTCAGCATAATAAAGATAACAAATGTGATAATAACCATTGTCACAGTACTATTCCTGCTGCTTTGGGCTCCGGGGATATATGAAAAAAGCGACGGCTGGTTCAGGTCTGTTTATGATCCAAATTACAGAGTGGGTTATGTATTTGTAGCAAACCTGGTTGGAAGTATTTCAACGTTGATAATGCTTTTGCCATATATTTTAAAAATAAAGCCTGTATTTGACAGAGCGATATGGAACAGAATGATTGGTTATTCGTTTCCGCTCATGATCGCCGGGCTGGCGGGATCAATTAACGATACTCTTGATAAGGTAATTTTAAGAAGGATGATAGGTGAAGATAACGGCCTTGCAACTGTCGGAGAATATGGAGCGGGATATAAGATTGCTGTTTTAATGGCGTTGTTTATACAGATGTTCAGATTTGCAGCGGAACCATTCTTTTTTGAAAGGGCAAAGCATGAAAATGCAAAGGAAACATATGCATATGTAATGAAGTATTTTGTAATAGTAATGCTGATAATATATCTTTGTATTAATCTGTATATATCAGGTATTCAGCTATTAATAGACAGATCATTCAGAGATGCAATAATAGTTGTCCCGATTGTAAGTATGGGATACCTGTTGTATGGAGTTTATGTTAACCACAGCATCTGGTACAAGCTGAATGATCTTACACGGTTTGGAATATATATTACTGTCATAGGAAGCATTGTGACTATACTGATAAATGTTTTATTAATACCGGTTTATGGATATATCGCATCAGCATGGGCACATATAGCTGCTTACGGAACAATGATAATTATGTCATTCATTTTTGCCAGGAAGCATTATAAGGTTAAGTATAATATAAGAGAACTTATTCCTTATTTTGTATTTGCTATTGGAATGGTGGTTTTCAGCCGGCTGTATAATTATAAAAACCTGGTTTCGGAGCTTTTGATTAATACAATATTTATAGCTGCATTCATAATTTATGCTCAGTACCAGGATAAATTATTGACGGTTTTTTTGAAGAAAAGCAATAAATGAAGATAAAAAAATTTGTATACTGCTTATTGCTGTTGATTATTTCAGCTGCAGCAATACCTTCATGCAGTAAAAAGAATGTACCGGCAACAATAGGAAGCGTAAAAGAATATGATTCAGTGGCATTTGATTATTTTT
The DNA here is from genome assembly GCA_026391215.1 of Bacteroidia bacterium. Classification (GTDB taxonomy): domain Bacteria; phylum Bacteroidota; class Bacteroidia; order Bacteroidales; family VadinHA17; genus LD21. The sequence continues at coordinate 15,430 of JAPLDX010000027.1, read as the reverse complement.
TTGTAGAAGCCATCAAGCTAAAGCTTATGGGAAACGCCGGAGAATCTATGAAATTTCTTGAACAATGCCTGAAAATAAATCCGGAAAACAGTGCCGCTTATTACCAGATGTCACAGATAGTCATGGCAGGCGGAGATATAAATAACGGCAAGAAATACCTGAAAAGGGCAATAGATAAAGAACCGGGAAATCTTTGGTATTTAATGATGCTGGCAGGAACTTATTACCAGGAGCAAAAGCTTGACAGCGCTATAATGTATTATGAAAAGGCAGTCAGCAGCCACCCGGAAAAGGTAGACATGAAACTAACACTTGGAAACCTTTACTCGGAAAATAAAAAGTATGATAAAGCACAAGAGATCTATGAGAACCTTGAAAAGAAATATGGAATAAATCAGACAACTACAGTTGGAGCAATAAAGAATTTAATGTGGGCTCAAAGATATGATGAGGCTATGGATAAAGCATTGCTTCTTCTGAAGGAATATCCGGATGAGATTTTGTTCAATGGACTTCTTGCAGAGATTTACAGTGGAAAGGGAGATTCTGATAAAGCTATGGAAGTATATAACAAGCTTTTGGAGAGAAACCCTGATAATGCTGAAACGCAGTTATCTTTATGTGATTTTCTGATAAATGAAAAGAAATATGAGGAATTATTCATGTTACTTAACATAGTAATACTGAATGATGAAATATCTAACGAAGATAAAATATCTCTTTTTGCCCGGTTAATAGGAACTCCTGAATTGGTAGAAAAGAATAGTGCAAAGCTTGAGCTTTCATTAATGGTATTTGAAGCAGAATTTAAAAATGACGTCATAATACAGCTTTTGAGGCCGGAAATGCTGTCGCAGGCAAAAAAATACAATGAAGCTGCCAGGAGACTTGAAGAGATAATAAAAGCACAGCCGGAAAATTATTATGCATGGGAAAAGCTGATACTTGTTTATCTGGATGCAGGTGAATACCTAAAGCTTGAAGAAAGGGCTAAAGAATGTGCGACAAAATTTAACAGATCATTCCTTGCAAAGATTCTATATGCCACCGGTGCAAGCGAGAACAAGAATTATGAAACGGCCCTGGAAGAGTTAAGAAAGGCTGATATTCTGGCAGGTGAAGATAAGGAAATGAAAATGCAGGTGCTTTCAATAAAGGCGGATGTTTTATACAGGATGAAAGATTTTGAAAAAGCATTTCAAACGTTTGACGAGGCAATTAAAGCAGACAAAGAAGATATTACAATTCTTAATAATTATGCTTATTATTTAGCCGAACAAAACTTAAGGCTTAAGGATGCAGAAGTTATGGCTGAGCAGGTTATTAAGACAGAGAAAAATAACAACACTTACCTTGATACATACGGCTGGGTGCTGTATAAAAGAGGAAAAATAAAAGAAGCGTCAAAAGTATTTGAAACTATAGTGAACAGCAACAAAGAGCCTGATGCTGAATATTTTGAACATTACGGTTATATCCTGAAAAAGAGAAGAAAATGTAAAGAGGCTGTTATTAACTGGGAATCAGCACTGAAAATAGACAGTACAAAAACTCATTTGTTAAAGGAAATAGAAAATTGCGGAAAAGCACAATAATATTATTTTGCTTTCTGATAAGCGGTTGTTCGGTAACAAGAAATACCGTTAAAACTGAAACAAACGTTCAGGAGATGGGACTGAGCTTTATTGAACAAGTTAAAGCTTTAAACATAACAAACAGCGATTTTAATATATCGAAGGCAGAAATTGAAATTGCCAATGATATGGAAAAACAGAAGATGATCTGTAATATGAAGTATAAGAAGTCAGGCATATATCTTATCAGTTTAAGAAGTCAGGCAGGAATTGAAGCTGCAAGGATATTTATAACAAAAGATACTATATTGATAAATGACAGGATAAACAAGAGACTTTATTACGGAGAGCCAAATTACCTGCTTGAGAAATACGGTATAACAACAACAGTTTTGCCGGTTGTGCTGGGTGATTTCATATCAGATAAAAGTGGTGATAAAATAGCGGACTGTGATAATGGAAAGACAGTTATCATTGAGAAGGAAGGTGTTAAAGAGCTTGAATACACTATAGACTGCAGAAGCAAGAAAGTGACAGAAATAAGAGCATTAAGCATTGAAACGGGAAAAGGAATTATAATAAGATTTGAAAAGTTCAATGAATTGGAAGAAAGCATAATGCCAAAGAACATAGTAATAACAGACAAAGAGGAAGAGACCAGGATAAGTATTATTATCGAAAAAATAGAGAATAAACTTGAAAGCGATATAACATTTATACCGGGAAAAAACTATGAGGCAGTTTTATTAAGATGAGAATTAAGACAATTATAGCAATTCTATTTTGCTTCTTATTTATTCAGGCGGGTGCTCAGACAAAAACGGAGCTTGAAGAAGAAAGAACAAAAACACTTGAAGAAATAGCCTATGTTGATAATATGCTGAAAAGCACTTCGCAGCAGAAGACAGCAGGAATTAATTCATTAAAGATTCTGGGCAACAAAGTTACACTGAGGGAGAATGTCATAAGAGGAATGGGTGATGAAATATTACTTTTAAATGAAAGAATTGAGTTGAACAGGATAGCAATAGAAATGATGGAAAACGACATAATTGCATTAAAGGAGGATTATTCCAGAGCAATTGTTAATTCCTATAAATCAAAAAAAAGTAATCCGGACATAATATATATTTTATCAGCAAAAGATTTCAACCAGGGATATAAAAGACTTAAATATCTTCAGCAAGTGACAAAATACAGAAGAAACGAATCTGAAATAATTGCTGAATTGAAAGTACAGGTAGAAATAACGAAGGAAGGATTGGAAAACGATCTGGCACGGATATCAGACATAAAGAGAAAAGAAGAAGTGCAGAAGGGATTATTGCAAAATGAACAGACGAAGAAACAAAAGATGATAAGGTCGCTTAGCTCAAAAGAAAAACAGCTGAAAAAAGAGCTTGAAGAAAAGAAAAGAATAGCAAAAAAGCTTGAAAGTGAGATTGCAAGAATAATAGCAGAAGAAAGAAAAAAATCATCTGTGACCAATCTGACACCAGAACAGAAATTAATAGGAGAAAACTTTGTTGAAAATAAGGGAAGATTGCCATGGCCCGTAGAGAGAGGAATAATTACAAATCATTTCGGAGTTCATCAACACCCTGTATTGAAATATGTAACAGAGAACAATTTCGGAATAGAAATTACTAGTTCAGGAAAGACACTGGCGAGAAGTATTTATAAAGGGGAAGTAACAAGAATATTTGCTATTTCAGGAGCAAATATGACTGTAATAATAAGACATGGAAAATATTTGTCGGTATATAATAATCTGGTAAATGTTAAAGTAAAAACCGGGGATAAAGTTGATACTAAGCAAGAACTGGGTGAGGTATTTAGGGATCCGGGAGAAGGAAGTATGTGTATCATGAAATTTATGATTTTTGAGGAGAAATACCTGGATCCTGAACAATGGATTGCAAAAATCTGATATATTTTGAAACAAATTATGATTTTTTAAGTATAAAGAGTTGACATTAATTGATTTATGGTGAAAAAATTGCATATAGAATCAAAAATTGAAAATTTAAGAGCTGTAGAAAATGCAATTGATAATATAACGGGAGAAGCTGACATCAGCAAGGATAATTATGGAAAGATCCTTATTGCAACACTGGAAGCGGTAAACAATGCAATTATACACGGAAATAAATCAAATGGAAATAAGCATGTTGACGTTGAGATCCTGCTTGATGCAAACAAGCTTATAGTTACGGTAACAGACGAAGGAAAAGGTTTCAAGCCAAAAGAAGTACCAGATCCGACAAAACAAGAGAATATTGAGGCAATTAACGGTAGAGGAGTTTTTTTAATGAGCAAACTTGCAGATGAAATAGAATTTAACAAGAAAGGAAACAGTGTAAAGATGACTTTTAAAAACATAAAACATTGAAAATAAGGATATTTTATGATAATATAAATTATCGTATAAAAGGAAGCAGAAAAGTTCTGAAATTTATTGAAAAGGTCATCAGGAGAGAAAAGAAAACACCAGGTGACCTTTCTTTCATTATAACAAATGACAAAGAACTGCTTAAGATAAACAAAAAATTTTTAGGGAGGGATACTCTGACAGATGTGATCGCATTTGATTATTCTGATAGAGACAGGATCAATGGCGAAATTTATATAAGCATAGAGACAGTAAATAGAAATTCCTTAAACTATAAAGTTAGTTTAAGAGAGGAAGTATTTAGGGTTTTAGTGCATGGAACACTTCATTTATGCGGATATAAAGACGACAATATGAAAGAAAAAATGAAAATAGCTAAAAAAGAAGACTTTTGGATAGCTGAGTTTAAAAGAACAAAATAGATGATATTCAGTTATGATATAATTGTTGTCGGGGGTGGTCACGCCGGATGTGAAGCAGCTCATGCAGGCGCAAAAATGGGAGCGAAAACACTGCTTGTTACAATGGATATGACAAAGCTGGCTCAAATGTCATGCAATCCAGCAATGGGAGGAATAGCAAAAGGACAAATTATACGCGAAATTGATGCCCTGGGAGGCCTGAGCGGAATAATTACTGACAGGAGCATGATACAGTTCAGGATGCTTAACAAATCAAAGGGACCGGCAATGTGGAGTCCCAGAGCGCAATGCGACAGACAGAAATTTACAATGGAATGGAGAAAGGAGATAGAAAAGACAAATAATCTGCATATATGGCAAGAACAGGCTGTAAAGCTTTTAATAGAAGGAAATAAAGTAAAAGGCATTGAAACATCATTTGGAACAAAGTTCCTTGGACAAAGTGTGATATTAACCAATGGCACATTTCTGAATGCAATGATGCATGTAGGATTTAAGAATATAAAAGGAGGAAGATCAGGAGAAGCAGCATCTTACGGATTGAGCGAGCAGCTTTCGGAATTGGGTTTTACTGTGGAAAGAATGAAAACAGGAACAAGTGCCCGGATTGATGGAAGAACGATTAATTTCAGTTTAATGACAGAACAAAAAGGAGACGAAGAATGCAGGGGATTTTCATTTATAAATAGAGGAAAGGTAATTAAGAATCAAAAAAGTTGTTTTATAACCCATACAAACGAAGCGGTTCATGAAGAGTTAAGAAAGGGCCTGGAATACAGTCCATTATATAAAGGAATAATTAAAGGAATAGGTCCAAGATATTGTCCGAGTATTGAGGTAAAAATAGTTATATTCAAAGAGAAGGACTCACATCAGCTGTTTATTGAGCCGGAAGGGACAGATACAATTGAATATTATGTAAATGGATTTTCCAGCAGCCTGCCTTTAGAGTCACAGATTAAAGCTTTGAGAAAAGTGAAAGGATTGGAAAATGTAGAAATCTTCAGACCAGGTTATGCAATTGAATATGATTTTTTTCAGCCCACACAATTGAAACATACACTGGAAACAAAAACAATAGAAGATCTGTATTTTGCCGGACAGATAAACGGAACTACAGGTTACGAAGAAGCAGCAGCACAGGGATTAATGGCAGGAATTAATGCAGTGCTTAAATTAAAAAAGAAAGAAAAACTGATACTTGGAAGAGATGAATCATATATCGGTGTTTTAATTGATGATCTCGTAACAAAAGGAGTAGATGAACCTTATAGAATGTTTACATCAAGAGCAGAATACAGAATACTTTTAAGACAGGACAACGCAGATGAAAGGCTGACAAGAAAGGGATTTGAAATAGGATTAGCCGAAAGAAAAAGAGTAGAAATACTTGAAAAAAAGGAAAGACTTACAAATGAGTTAATAGAATTGCTGGAAAGAACAAGCCTGAAGCCAGAACAGATTAACTGCCTTCTTGAGAAAGCAGGGTCAAGCAGGATCAGGCAAAAGACAAAGGCGATTAATATTGCTTTAAGGCCGCAGGTACAGGTAGAAAAAATAATGGAAGTTATTAGAGAAGGAGATAAGACAAAAGAAAAGAAAGCATCAAAGAATAAAGAAATAGAAGAATCTGCTGAAATAAGAATTAAGTATGAAGGTTACATAAAAAGAGAAAGAATAATTGCTGATAAAATTAAAAGACTGGAAAATCTAAGAATACCACCAGAAATTAATTATAATGAGCTGCTATCTATTTCAACCGAAGGAAGGCAAAAGCTATCAAGAATTAAGCCAGAAAGCATTGCTCAGGCAGGAAGGATAAGTGGGGTTTCGCCATCAGATATAAATATTTTATTAATGTATCTGGGCAGATAATAGTGTTCCACGTGGAACAAGAAATGTAAATTCTAAAAATATTTTATATGAAAGTATCTGGGACGCTTGTTGATATACATGCAAGGGAAATATTTCCAGCTGTGATAATATTTAAAAATGGAATTATTTCAGCAATAAAAAGGGTAGAAAAGGCTGACGATAGATATATTTTGCCCGGACTGATTGATTCACATATACACATAGAAAGCTCAATGTTAACCCCGGGAAATTTCGCAATGGCAAGTGTTCCACATGGAACAATCGGAGTTGTTTCTGATCCGCATGAAATAGCAAACGTACTGGGAATTCAAGGAATAGAGTATATGATTAAGGATGCAGAAAGAGTACCTCTAAAATTCTGGTTTGGAGCTCCATCCTGCGTTCCGGCAACAGATTTTGAAACCAATGGAGGAAAACTGGAACTAAAGGATATTATAAAATTGCTGAAAAGAAATGAAGTAAAGTATTTGGCAGAGATGATGAATTTTCCGGGAGTAATATATGATGATATTAAAGTTAAACAGAAGCTTGGGGCAGCAAGAAATCTGGGCAAAAGAATTGACGGACATGCACCGGGATTGACTGGAATAAATCTTAAGAAATATATAGATGCAGGAATAAGTACAGACCACGAATGCAGCACGATAGAAGAAGCAAGAAAAAAAATTTCTATGGGTATGAAAATACAGATAAGAGAAGGAAGCGCGGCAAGAAATCTGGATACTTTGAAAGAGTTGTACAGGACAAATCCGGAAAGTATCATGCTATGCAGCGATGACCTGCATCCGGAAATGCTCGAGAAGGGGCATATAAACAAACTGATAGCTAAACTCATTTCGGAAGGATATAATAAGTTTGATGTAATACGAAGTGCAACAATAAATCCTGCAGAGCATTACAACCTTGAAGCCGGAATGCTGAGGGTGGGAGATAATGCTGATTTTATTGTGACAGACAATCTTGAGATTATGAATATTCTTGAAACCTGGATCAATGGTAAAAGAGTTTACGAACACAGAAATATCAAGTTTAAATATCTGACAGGAGCACCTTTGAATATCTTTAATTGCACAAGGATATCAGAAGAAGAAATCTCTGTTAAAAACAAAAATCAGAAATACAGAGTAATTCAGGCTTTTAACGGAGAGCTGCGGACAAAGGAATTTCTTCATAATCCTGCGGAAGGAGAGAAACTGGAGACAATTGTCAGTGAGGATATTTTAAAGATTGTTGTAAAAGACAGATATAAGGATTCTCATCCGGCTGTCGGATTTATTAAAGGTTTCGGGCTTAAGGAAGGTGCATTTGCAGGTTCTGTGGCACATGACAGCCATAACATAATAGCTGTCGGAACAAACGACAGAGATATTGTTTCGGCAATAAATGAGATTATCAGGCTAAAGGGAGGATTAGTGGTAGTCAAAGGTGGAGAAATCTGCTCTCTTCAGCTGGATGTGGCCGGAATAATGTCACGACAACCATGTCATGAAGTAGCATCATCTTATGAAAAGTTAACAAAAAAAGTAAAGAAGCTGGGCTGCAAAATGTCGGCACCTTTTATGACACTTTCTTTTATGGCACTGCTTGTTATACCGGAAATCAAGCTAAGCGATCAGGGCCTGTTTGACGGTATCAAGTTTTGCCCGGTACCGCTGTTTGTGGAATAACAATACCCTGGCTATTTTGTATCTTTGTAATATGTCGATAGACCATCAACACATATTACAGCTTCTTCCGGAAAAGCCTGGAGTATACCAGTTTCTGGACACTTCCGGGAACCTGCTTTATGTTGGGAAAGCAAAAAACCTCAGGAAGAGGGTAGCATCATATTTCACAAAAAACCAGACAGGGAAGACCATTGTGATGCTTAAAAAGGCATCAGTCATCAGACATATTGTAGTCGATAATGAATCAGATGCACTTTTGCTTGAGAACAACCTTATTAAAAAGTATCAACCCAGGTACAATATACTTTTAAAGGATGATAAGACATATCCATGGATATGTATAAAGAAAGAGCCATTTCCAAGGATATTCAGTACAAGAAATACAATTAAAGACGGATCAGTATATTATGGGCCATATACTTCGGGTCTAATGGTAAAAACGCTTGTAGAGCTTATAAGACAATTATATAAGCCCAGAACGTGTACCCTGAACCTGTCTGAAGAATCAATAGCCGCAGGAAGATTCAAAGTCTGTCTGGAATATCATTTGGGTAACTGCAAAGCGCCATGTGTAGGGCTTCAGGCTGAAAAAGAATATAATGCAAATATTCAGCAGATAAGAGATATTCTGAAAGGGAATATTTCAACAGTGATAGACCATTTGAGAAGACAGATGAAGGTATATTCTGATGATCTCAGATTTGAAGAAGCACAGATAATCAAAGATAAAATTGATATCCTGTCTAAATTCAGAGCACGGTCGGCAATAGTGAGCAACAAGATCAGGAATACTGATGTATTTGCCTTCACACAGGATAATGATAATACATACATTAATTACATGAAAGTAATTAATGGTGCTGTGGTACAGGTATTTACGCTTGATATGAGAAGCCGGCTTTATGAGGAGAAAGAGTCACTGCTGGGATTCGCAATTACTGAGATAAGACAAAGACTATCAAGTGATTCACCTGAAATAATAGTGCCTTTCAAACCGGATATTTTGCTTGAAAAAGTAAAATACACGATACCCGCAATTGGAGAAAAGCTTAAGCTGCTTGAACTGGCTGAGCGGAATGCTGTTTACTACAAGCTTGAGCAGAGGAAGAAACAGGAAGCAGAACCCAGGAAGGACCGCACGGCAAAAACCCTGGAAAAACTCAAATCCGATCTTCATATGGCCGATATTCCTGTGCATATTGAATGTTTTGATAATTCAAATATTACAGGTGAAAATCCGGTAGCTGCCTGCGTTGTTTTTAAAAATGCCAGGCCAAGCAAGAAAGATTACAGGCATTTCAATATAAAAACCGTAAAAGGACCCGACGACTTCTCATCAATGGAGGAAATTGTATTCAGAAGGTACAAAAGGCTGGTTGATGAAAAGCAAAGCCTTCCACAGCTGATAATAATCGACGGGGGTAAGGGACAGCTTTCATCGGCAGTGAAAAGTCTGCAAAAACTGGGTATAAAAGACAATGTATCTATAATAGGAATTGCAAAAAAGCTGGAGGAGATATATTTTCCGGGAGACAGCATTCCTCTTTATCTTGACAAGAATTCTGTAAGCCTTAAGATTATTCAGCAGCTAAGAAATGAAGCTCATCGTTTTGGAATAAATTTCCATAGGGATAAACGGTCATCGGAAATGACAAAATCAGAACTTGATCAGATAAAAGGAATTGGTATCAGAACAAAAGATCTTTTATTTAAAAAAATAGGCTCCCTGGAAAAAATAAGAAAAACGCCCTTTGAGGATCTGCAAAAACTTATCGGAACCCACAAAGCTTCTGTTTTGTCCGAGAATCTTAAAAAATAGCTCTGGTTTCCACGTGGAACATGTTTATATTAAATGTTTATAATTGACAGATAAACAATAGCATAGTACATGTAGGCAAGACAATTAACCCGGCGAGAATTGAATATTTTCAACATTCCCAATAGAGGGGCAGGAATTTTCGATCCAGAAATGCGATTATTTCGAACAAAAGAGAAATATATTCTAAAAAATAGAGACGCTTAATATTTTAAATAAATCTTTTGAAATGTCAGACGAACCGGAAGTAAAAAAACCTTTCATCCCAAAAGACTCAGCTGCGATCACATTTTTTTCGGTGTCGTCAATATAGAAACATTCTTCAGGGACAAGATTATATTTTTCAAAGAAGATCCTGAAAATTTCTTTATCGGGTTTTGAACATTTGACTTCCCCTGAAATTATACCTCCGTCAAAATATTCAAAAAAATCATAATCGCTTTTTACCTCATCAAAAATATCTGCGGGGAAGTTGGAAATGTAAAACAGCTTAAAACCCTGTTTTTTTAACCCGGGAAGGATCCTGGCATTATAGTCGAGGGAATAGAAGATCCTTGTACGTTCGTTGAAAATACGCGCTATTTCCTCGCTTTTAAGAGAAGATTTCAGGGCAATAGACTCTATGGCTTCCCGGGTTGTGATTTTGCCATCATCAAGCAAAAGCCATTCAGGGCTTCCAAAAATATCAGAAAGAATAATATTCCTTCTGGAAGGGGGATAATTGTTCTTAGAAAGATATTCGGATGGCTTGAAGCTGATGAGAACATTTCCCAGGTCGAAAACGACGTTTTTGATCATATCAGGGATTCTTCATGCTTATAGGCTGGCCGGTAGCCTCAAGGACATTCCACCATAATTCACCCTCAATATCTATTTTCTTACGTTTGGCAACTGCCATGGAGATCGGAATCAGTGTGAATTCATAATTCCAATAACCTACAACAAAATCAGTCTTACCTGAAACTGCAGCATGCACAGCATTCTGTGCAAGAAGATTGCAGAACTTGCTGTCATTGGCATTTGCCGGAGCGCTTCTTATAATGTAACTGGGATCAATATACTTGATAGAATATGGGAATCCTTTTTCGTCAAACTCTTCCTTGATTTTCTCTTTAAGATAAATGCCAATATCCTTGTGCTTGACATTTCCCGAAGCGTCTTTAATAAGGTCTTTTGATTCAAAAAGATCCTGTCCTGCGCCTTCTGCAACCACCACAACTGCATGGTGTCTTTCCTCAAGCCTCTTGCGAAGGAATTTCAGGAATCCTCTTATGCCATAAAGATCAAAGGAAATTTCAGGAACAAGAACAAAATTCACTTCCTGTATGGCAAGGGCAGCGCTGGCTGCAATAAAACCGGAATCCCGTCCCATAAGCTTTACCAGTGCTATCCCGTTATAGGCACCTTCTGCTTCGTTATGAGCACTGCGGATAATATCGTTTGCAATAGAGAATGCTGTTTCAAATCCAAATGACTTCTGAATGAGATCAATATCATTGTCAATTGTTTTAGGAATACCGGCAACAGCTATTTTAAGGTTTCTATTTTTAATCTCTTCGTGAATTGCGTGTGCGCCCCTCAGGGTTCCGTCACCTCCTATGCAAAAAAGAATATTGACATTAAGTATTTCCAGAGTATCGACCATTTCATTAACATCCTGGTTCCCACGGGATGTCCCCAGGAATGTACCGCCGGATTGATTAATCTCACTTACCATGGAGGCGGTCATTTCGATAACAGGATGATTATATTTTGATATTAATCCTTCGTAACCATATTTAATTCCAAGTATCCTTGTTATTCCATATCTGTAATAAAGCTGATTGACAAGGCTCCGGATCACATTGTTGACACCAGGACACAACCCTCCGCATGTTACAATGGCGACTTTTGTCTTTGCAGGTTCGAAGAACAGATTTTCCTTTGGTCCTGCTTTTTCAAATGAAACTGGTTTCTCTCCAGTTTCCCTGCACTTATTGAAATACTCAAGAGTAACATCATAAAGCACTCTTTCATCATCTTTAACAAATTTGTATACAGGGCTATCTTCCCTCTGGCTTTTTTTGAGAGGTGTTATCACGTTTCCGCTTCCCAGTGACGAGACCAGAAAATCCTCATATTTCATCTTTTCTGTTGTTGCATTAGTAAATATCAGGAATGAAAACTACTATGTTTTCAGACGCTGCAAATTTAGTTAATTTTTTGAATGAATGACACATAAAGAGATCCGGAGATCCAACTAAATTATCTGTTTGATCCTTCCGACAAGGCCATTTTCAAGCCTGACCTTGATCCCGTGAGGATGATTCGGTGAAGTTGTCAGTACATCCTTTACCCTTCCGCCTGTTAGCTTTCCTGTACGTTTATCTTCGGTCAGCTCTACCATAACTGCTATTCCCGGTTTTATATCCGCCCTGCGTGTCCCTAGCATATTCAAAAACAATTTGTCACCGTTATAGATTTCCTGAATTTTAATAAAGGATACAAGTATACGATTTCTTTAGGCAGGTCAATCAGAGAATAATAAAATTTTATTAACCGGAAGTTCCCCTTCTTTTCATTCTAATCCTGTAGAATCCTTTGCTGGCTGTTATATAAAGACTTTTCAGATTTCTGCCACCAAAGCAGACATTTGCCGTCCAGTTTTCAGGTACAGCAATATTACCGAGTTTCATACCACTCCTGTCGAAAACAGTAACGCCTTTTCCTGTCAGATAAATATTTCCTTCAGAGTCAATAGTCATCCCATCTGAACCCATTTCGCAGAAAAGTGTCTTGTCAGAAAGAGTGCCATCGGAATTGATTGAATATGACCATGTTTTGTTCCCGCGGATATCAGCAACGAACAATCTTTTACCATCGGGAGTCCCGACAATCCCATTAGGTTGCAGAAGATCTTCTTCAACACGGAGCAGCGTTTTGTGATCAGGCTTTAGGTAATAAACACATTGCTTCTCCTGGGGCATATCAGAATGATCCCACCATGACCTTTTGTAAAAGGGATCTGTGAAATAGATACCTCCTTCCGGGCTTATCCAGAGATCATTAGGGCCATTCAGCAATTTTTCCCCGTAACTGTTCAGGAGTATTTCCACTTTCCTGTCTGGAGCGATCCTCCAGAGCTCATTATTTTCATCAGCACAGGACCAGAGATTGCCTTCAGTATCAAAGGAGAGACCGTTTGAACGTCCGGCAGGCTTCATGAATACAGATATCCCCGACCTGTTGTTCCAGATCATGATCCGGTTATTTGGCTGATCAGTAAAAAAGACATTTCCCTTACTGTCAGAAGAGGGCCCTTCGGTAAACTGAAAGCCATCAGCCAGCTTCTCAAGCAGTGCTCCTTTCTTAATAAGTTTTGCAAGCCCGGCATCCTGTGCTGAGGCAGGCAGACATATTATCAAAAGCAGAATTGACATGGATTCAATAAATCTCATTATCATTTTACAAGGATATAGGTCATATTGATTTCAGTGCAGCATCAATCCTTCCTGTGTAGTTATCAATCTGTTCAGGATGTTCAAATCCAATAATTATCATATCTACCGTCCCGAGACCAAGAACAAATCTAAGCGACTGATCAATTTTTTCAGAATCATTTCTGTAACTGCCGTTGCCAATAAGCTTCATGCCGATAACTCCTTTCTCTGACTTATGGAGCATTTCCAGTATTGGCACAACATCAGCAGGATCGTTTGAATCCATTGTTATTCCAAAAGGATTAATCCTGACATGAATTACATCCACCCACGGACTGGCAGCTGCAGCCTTCAGCGCCTCCAGGGAATGAACGGAAACACCATGGGACCTGATGATCCCCTTTGATTTGAGTGTTTCAAGTATGTCCATCTGTTTCTTCTGCTCGTCTGTCCATTCGGCACTCATCATGCAGTGGAGCTGAACAATATCCAGATAATCTGTATTAAGTTCTTTTCGAAAACGGTCAACAACTATATCAGCGTCAGGTCTTTCAGGTTCAGGAATCGTTCCCGGAAAGACCCATATTTTGGTGCCCAGAGTATATTCTTCTCTTGGGATTTCTTTCAGGGCTTTTGCAGTAAATGGATGTGTACCATAAGAATCGGCGCAATCAAAATAGCGGATCCCTTTATCATAGGCATACCTGATTACTGATTCAGCAGTTCCTGCTCTTGTAATAGTGGAAGAACGGTTTCCCCCGTTAAATCCGGTACCCATGCCCAGAAGAGTTGTCTTTATTCCGGTTTTTCCCAGGGAGATCATGCGGAAAGCATCTGATGCGATTACGGTCCTGCCTGATTTCATTGCGGTTGCAGCAGAACCAAAAAGAACTGTTCCGGCGCCCGCGCTCAAAGTGACAAGAAATTGTCTTCGTGTCAAATTCTTTATTCCCATAATTCAATGATATAATAAATTCTGGCTATTCCAATCCCATTCTGGAAATAAGATCTCCGGGCCTCACTGGCTTTCCGTTCCTGGTTGCCACACCTGTGACCCTGGCACGGACTATCGGCTTTTCGTCAGGAAGTCTGAATATATCCTGAACAAAAACCAACCGTACATATCCTTCCCTGAGAAGGTTAATTCTGATCACAAAATTATCGTGGCTTCGTAAAGGATATTTATAATCTATTTCGACTTTTGTGACAATCAGGTCGATCCCTTCGTCATGGAGTGCAGAGAAGCTTATTCCTCTTGAAATAAGGAACTCATGCCTTGCGTGTTCCAGGTAATGCAGGTAATTTGCATTGTTGACGACACCCTGAATATCACATTCATAGTCCCTTACGGTAAGCTCAGTGCTAAAAACATAATTTATTGACGTCATCCGGAAAATTTCAGGAGTTTACTTAGGATATTTCCCGAAGAATTTTTTCAGCCCCCTATGAAATTTATGGATGCTATGGGGCTTATAGTACATAAGGATACATTGACCGGTAATGTAATTAATATCTGTTCCCTGAAGCTCCTGCAACGCCTCCGGGCTTTCTGCTCCCTGCTGGATCCATATCTGTTTTAGTCCTTTCAGTTTGGCTTCTCTTATTATATCTGCGGTCTGACTTTTTTGTGTCGTTATGATCAGTCCTTTCACTTCAGGAGGCAGGGTTTTTACATCAGGGAATACTTTTGACTGATGTATCTCAGAAGCGTTCCGGTTTACGGGAATAACATTCAATCCCTTTTCTTTAAGCTCTTTGAAAGCCATAAAACCGAATTTTTTAGGATCACGTGAAACGCCTACCATTGCAATGGGTTCCGATGCAATGAATTCCTCAATTTGTTTTAATGTTACCATTTTATTAAATCTTTAATTTTCTGAGAGTTGAAATTAGAACTGGTTTTGAATTCAGTAACTAAGTATAAAGACTTAAAATTACGATAAAAATTACCAACTAAAATATTTTTTATTTACTTGGTGACAGAGTAACAAATCTAAATCGTATGAAAACTGCCGAAACGCCACAGGGTTACCTTTTTTCGAAGAGGTATTCTTACTATATTTTTGTTCTGCTTTTTCTTCTGTACATGTTCGATTATATCGACAGGATGGTCATCACGTCGATGTGGCCGTCAATCGGAAAAGATCTGGGAATTTCACACATGCAGGAAGGAATGCTTGTTTCTGCTGTATACTGGGCAATAGTGCTGCTTACTTTTCCGGTATCGTTGCTTGTTGACCGCTGGAGCAGAACAAAAACAATAGG
>JAPLDX010000069.1 GCA_026391215.1 Bacteroidia bacterium | reverse complement strand
AATTACATATAATCCGTAAGCCCACCATTCCCGTGACCAGGGTGGTTTTATATGGAAGGAATAGGAAGCTGTGACTCCAACCATCTGGTACTGGTTCTTTGATTTTACTTCAAATTTATATTTGCCTTCAGGGAGATTAGTATACTCCTTCTTATTGTCCCTTACCCATTCTGACCAGCTGGTGTCTGCTCCAATAAGACGGTAACTGTAAAGATTTTTCTCAGAATCTTCATAATATGTCGCAGCAAAATGAAAGGTCATATCATGTTGTCTGTATGGTATTTCCTGGTCAGTAATTTTTGTAAAATCTGAAATTAATAATTGTCCTCCTCCGTACAAAAGTGAATCTCGGCAGTAAACCTCCCTTATTAGTGTCTGAAAAGTCCGGGCAGTATTAAATTTAAGTTTTGGATTGTACTGGATCAGGCCTGAAGAGGTACCAAAGAAAATGGTGCTGTCTGGAGCCTGACAAACATTGTAAGGACTCTCCCCGGAATCCAGATCAGTGAATTTATAAAAAGGTGTTTTGTACATAATATATTTCCCGTTCCTGTACATCAAAACACCCCTTTCATGATGCCCTGTACCCACTTGTTCATCAAACCAGATATCCCCGTTTTTTACCTGCCTGAATGGTAGTACATTCCCTTTTATCATCGAAAAAACGGGATGTGGTTCAAATATCTCCTTTTCATCTATGTAACGATAGATCCCTTTCTCACTGCCAAAAACCACCTCTCCCGAATTCAGGGCAAAAGGCCAGCCATAATCTGAAGGGAACCCTTTGATATTTACACATTTTTGCAACAATATTACACTATCTGACTCAGCATTGATTTTTAACCTCAATAATTCAATTGTTGTTGATACCCAGATATTTTCATGTTCATCAACACAAATATCATATGCCGCTTTTTCAAAACCCTTTATCTGGTGCTTTAGTTTCCACTTTGAATTTCTGTATTCCAGTAAGAATAATCCGTTTCCTTCCCCTGCCAGTAAATATCCCGGATGGTTTATTAGTGGCGCTATTGAAAGAATAGAGAGATCAGAAGTGTTTTCAAGGGGAATGGCCTGACTGTCTTTGATTTCAAAAATCCCGGGATTACATCCTAAAAGCAATACTCCATTAGCTTCAAACAAAATAAAGTTTTGATTCTTCGTGCCATCAATCGTCTCAAAAACACCTTTCCGGTTTTGAATATGTAAATACTGACCAGTTCCGACATAAAACCGGTCACGGAAAAATTTAAGACACATTGGAGAACCAAACAGACCGTCCAGATCTGTATAATTACGGAATGGCAGGTTGTTTTGTATCAGGCTGATACCTATATCCAATGCCGTCCAGAGTTGCCCGCTCTGGTCAGAAAAAAGGGATAAAACTGTATTATCCTGAAGTCCGGCATTCTTATAATACTTATCTTTTATTCTGCCTTGCGCATCAAAAACGATTATGCCTTCTGTTATAGATCCAACTGCAAAATTGCCACCGGGTAATGCTCTTCCACAGTATGACTGGTTCATGACCAGGAAATCATCAACTTCTTTAAAGTATGCTGGTTTATAAAATACCTCAGGACCATCAGGAGAATATATATATAAGCCTTTGTTATTGGTAACAATTAAGACCTGGTTTGTGCCATACGGAAGCAAACAAGAAATCTTTTCTCCGATAAAGAAATCGCTGCCTTTAATAAAAACAAGGCTGTCATTATTCAGGTAATAAAGCCCGCTATTCATTTCCATGACATAATACCGATCATGTACAACATAAGCATATAAGAAACTCTCTCTGGGCTGGAGAATTTTCATCTTTTCATCCCGGTATATATAAATATTGCCATCAGTCTGAAAAAAAATCTGATCCCCCATTTTATGCATTGAATATACAGTCGTAACATCTGTTGGACCTCCCGGAATTTTATCTTTCAGTGAATAAAACATAAGATTGCCCTTGCTATCAGGTTCCAGATACCCCATATCATTTTCCATTCCAACATAAATCCTTCCCAAAGTGTCTATAACAATGCTTCGTAATCCGGGGAGTAATACAAGCCTCCAGCTGACGCCATCAAATTCAAGTAATCCATCATTATTGGCAAAATACATTACGCCCCTATGGTCCTGTGCAATCGCCCAGTTCTGCTGGCTGGCGCCGTATTCTTTGGGAGTGAAATTCCGAATGAAAGGTCTGCCGGCTTCCTGGGAATAGCTTTTTAATACTATTAATAATAGAAAATATGGGATAAGAATTATTTTAAATGATTGCATAAGTTTTTATTTCAAACCTCCACATCGGTTATTATCCTTAACAAATCTAAACAATTCTGGAAAATTATAATAAAGCTATCTGAATAATATGAATGAATGTGGTATACCTCAGGACGATCATTTGTACCGTCTAACCCTGGTAAGAATCACTGTATATTCAAGTTTGTTTGTATTGTATTCTCTATTGTTTTAATGTCAAAAGTTCCTTCAGCCAGTTGCAACTTTTCTTAATCCTATCCGACGGAATTAACCGGGTTCCTCTTACCTGTTATTTGAAATTATGGTATTAGCCATGCGCGCGATAAGATCCATTGTATAATCTCCCATCGTAGGCCCAAACCAACCCATCGATTTGGATTCGTAGTAGTCGAGGTAGAAGTATTTACTTGGAATAATATAGCCAAGATAGCTACCATTATAGCCTGAGACCATGGCCTGATAACCCTTTCCTACCAGCAGCTTTTTAATCGTAAGTGCAAGTTCTCCGCTGAAATCTCCAGGAGTAAAAAACCATATTAAATTATTAATCTGCATTGCCTGCAGGTATACGTTTTGGGGCAATGGCATTAACCGTTTGCTCAAACCCGATGAAAGGTTGATATTTGTTGTTAACCTCATGTGGTACTCTGGCAAGGAGATTTTCAATGATAAAGCCGAAAGTGTAAGCTTCTCGCTGGTCGTAACTTCTTTCATATGGTACGACAGGCTATCAGTAAGTGCCTCTCCGATATATTTTGCATTATCGAATTCAAGCCCCTGACCAACCGGACTCTGACCCCCCATTGATCCACCACAAAACATAGCCATATCAAAACCTGTCGATTCCATTTTTCGTTGCCAGTACCCCGGGTAATCGGCGCTAATCAG
>JAPLDX010000038.1 GCA_026391215.1 Bacteroidia bacterium | reverse complement strand
GGGCAGGCTTTTACAGCGGTTTTCCATTCATATAATACCCCGTAAGATGGAACGTTATTAGGATCATTATCGAAGTAGTATGCATCGCTCTCCGGAATAATATACTTCAGGTTTTCTGCCATCCAGATTGCCCCGGCAACAGAAACTGTCCTGTAGGAAATGCCATCACGCGGATCGGTGAATTTTTCCTGCGCCGACAGGTTTAGATAAAACATCGTTATTACCAGGATTACTATTATTTTTTTCATTTTAATATTTTCTTTTAAATTATAGATAAATCAATGGTTTATAAGTCTTTATATCCTTATTTCCAGCCGTATATATTAATCTGCAAAGTTAAGCAACATATAATACAAGAACGGTTGTAAAAATAAAATGTTATCAACGCAGCAATTTAATTTTTAACAAACAAAAAGAGGATACATTTTATATTTGAGTAACTTTGGACGCTTTATTATCAGGAATTTATCACTATGGCTGGCAAAAGTTTAATAAAACCGTACGGCGAAAAGCAGATGGCTTTTGATAAACGGTATCTGGAAATGGCGCTTATCTGGGCGCAGAACTCATACTGTATAAGACGCCAGGTTGGAGCACTTATTGTAAAAGGCAAGATGATTATATCTGACGGATATAACGGGACACCGGCCGGATTTGAAAATGTTTGTGAAGATGAAAATAATGTGACTAAGCCTTATGTGCTCCATGCTGAAGCAAATGCAATAACAAAAGTTGCTAAATCGAATAATTCCAGCGAAGACTCTACATTATATGTGACAACATCTCCATGCATGGAATGTGCTAAGCTTATCATCCAGTCCGGAATAAAAAGAGTTGTCTATTGCAATACTTATCGCATAACTGACGGACTTGATCTTCTGAAGCGCGCCGGAATAGAACTTGTATATATTGATCCCGAAAAAGACATTTATGAACAACAATAACTCTAAAAGGAGTATATTTCTTCCTCTTCTTCTGGCGGGAGCGCTGGTTACAGGTATTATTATCGGTATATATCTTCCCGGCAAAAACAATGCTGATCATCAATCAAGCATAAGGATAAAAAGTGATAAGATCAACAGCATCCTGAATGTCATTGAATCGAGCTATGTCGACACTGTTAACCGTAAAGATCTGGTGGAGGCTGCGATCCCGGCCATCCTGAAAAAGCTTGATCCCCATTCAATTTACATTCCGGCAAAAGACCTTGCACGGGCAAATGAACCCCTCGAGGGAAACTTTGAAGGGATTGGCATATCATTCAATATGCTTATCGATACCATTCTCATAATAAGCACTATTCCCGGAGGTCCTTCAGAAAAAGTCGGACTGCTGGCAGGTGATAAGATCCTTTATGTCAATGATTCCCTTGTTGCAGGAAAAGGTATAAGCGATGAAATTGTAATGGGCATGCTGAAGGGTCCGAGGGGTACTGTGGTCAGAGTGAAAGTCCTGCGCAAAGGGTACGATAATCTTCTGGCATTCAGCATCACAAGGGATAAGATACCTATTTACAGTGTCGATGTCGCATACATGGTTAATAAGAACATCGGGTATGTAAGGATAAACAATTTCGCTGTTACAACCTACGAAGAATTCATGAAAGGTTTAAAGGAGCTTAAGGAACAGGGAATGAAAAAGCTTATCATCGATCTGCGTGGTAACTCGGGAGGCGTCATGGAAGCTGCCGTTCAGATAGCAAACCAGTTCCTTAAAGAGGGGCAGCTCATTGTCTATACTGAAGGACGCAAACAGCCGCGTAATGAAGCAAGGGCAACCGGAAAAGGTGAATTTGAATCCGGTGATCTTGTTATAATGATTGACGAACGGAGCGCTTCAGCCAGTGAGATCCTTGCCGGTGCCATCCAGGATAACGACCGCGGTACGATAGTCGGAAGACGTTCATTCGGCAAAGGACTGGTACAGGAACCGGTGCTGTTTCCTGACGGTTCAGGCATGAGGCTTACAATTGCCAGGTATTACACACCTACAGGCCGGTCAATTCAGAAACCCTATGATAATGGCTTCGATGAATATTTCGATGACCTTAATAACAGATATGACAGAGGCGAGTTTGAAGTTTCTGACAGCATCCATTTTTCAGATTCGCTTAAATTCACAACACCCGGCGGTCGAACGGTATTTGCCGGAGGAGGTATAATGCCTGACAAGTTCGTTCCTGCAGATACTTCGGGTATCACTCCTTACTTCATGAAAGTGAGACCGCTCATTTATCAGTTCTCTCTGAAATATACTGAAAACAACAGGGAGACACTGAAGAAATTCACTGAATCAGGTGAGCTGGAAAAATATCTTGACAAACAGCAGCTGCTGGACCAGTTTATTGATTTTACCGTTAAGAACAGAGTTAAAACCGATACTGGAGGATTAAAGATTTCTGAGAAACTGATTTTTGTCCAGCTTAAAGCCTATATTGCCCGCAACATTCTGGATAATAAGGGCTTCTACCCTATCTGGGAAGAGATCGATACGACGCTGAAATATGCGATAGAGTATCTGGGTAAATAGCTTTATACTTCACATACTCACCCCCTTTTTTTCCCCCTCTCTGCTGAAGCAAAGAGGGGGAATTGTTTTATATACAGGCTTTTAAGCCCCCTCTTTACGAAGTAGAGAGGGGGTGTGGGGGTGAGTACATGAGATCAAGGAAATTGTCTGACGCTCTTACTTACACTTGTTCACAAATTCCGCCAAAATATACAGTGATTGCTCCTCTTCTTCTATAAATCCCAGATGCCCGGAATTTTCCAGTACAACTAATTCCGCATTTTTCGGTAGCCTTACCTTGGACTTTGCAAGTTCACAATTGACATAGTTATCCATTTTCCCAAGGATCCAGAGACATGGAACTTTCCCTTCCTCCATTACTGCCAGCCTGGATGGCCTTGCCATCATGCCCCTGAGCACTGCAATTATGCCTTCACCTGATATTGAAGAGGCGATTTCTTTAGAACGCTTAAGTGCATCCTTGAATTTATTAAGATTTACCGCTGCATACATCTTTGCAATATTTTCCGGGTACATAAGGTCTTTCTTGCCTGCTTTTATCAGGGTAATTTCTCTTTCTCTCTTTTCAAGAGCTTCTATGGTATCTGCAAGAGGATGCGAATGGAACAGGCAATATCCTGATAACATTTCAGGATAGAGCTCCGCAAAAGCCAGGGTAATATATCCTCCAAGGGAATGGCCGGTCAGAAATACTTTCTCAATATTAAGACTTCCCAGAAGCTCTTTTATTGCTTCTGCCATGAGTTCCATGGGTTGAGTCTCTCCCTGGATATCTGATCTTCCATGACCAGGAAGATCAATTGTGATAATCCTGTATTGTCTGGATAGTTTACTTGCAAAATTCTTCCACACTTCTGATGTCTCAAGATAACCATGTACAAGGACTATAATATGTCCGCTGCCCTGGTCTGTATAATGAATTCTGCCGCTTTTGTATTGAAAAAAAAATTTCATGGAAATTTGTTTCCAGTAAAATTATTTCAATTAAGTGAGAAATGTTTATTGTAAATCTGATTTATTAAATCTATTTTTATAAACGCCGATCCCGAAACATAGAACTAACATGTAAATATCTTATAACCAATGAATAAGGTCTTATTTTCATCAATTTCAAAGAAATTTGTGATGGCCCTCGCAGGATTATTTCTTCTGCTTTTCCTGCCTGTCCATCTCGTTATAAATCTCCTGCTTCTCAAAATCGATCCCGGACCATTTAATGAAGCCGCTCATTTTATGGCAACATTTCCGGTAATCAAAATTGTCGAAATTGTTCTTTTTGCGGCATTGATATTACATTTTTGTAATGGCATATATCTTCAGATCTGTAACTGGCTCTCCCGTCCTGTCAGATATGCAGGAGGAAACAAATCGGAAACATCATTTTTCTCAAAGTTCATGATATGGACCGGGGCCGCAGTACTGACATTCCTTGTTCTTCATTTCTTCAATTTCTATTTCATGAAGCTGGGACTGGTTCCGGGGGATCCGGAAGATTTCTATTCTGCAGCTCATGATCTTTTCAAAATACCCGCTTACGATATTATTTATCTTGTCTGCTTCGCCCTGCTCGGGCTTCATCTTTTTCATGCCATCACTTCAGCATCCCAGACTCTTGGGCTGAATCACAGGATATGGACGCCGGTTGTTAAAGTAGTTGCATGGCTGTATGCACTTCTTATACCCGCTGGTTTTGCATTTATTTCATTAACACTCTGGCTATTCAGATAGAAAATATTTAACCATGGATAAATTGATTTCTAAGATACCTGACGGTCCGCTTGCCAATAAATGGACCAGGTACAAAGCAACTGCAAAGCTGGTCAATCCTGCGAACAAGAAGAAGCTTGAGGTAATTGTTGTAGGCACCGGATTGTCGGGGGCTGCAGCAGCCTCATCACTTGGAGAGCTTGGATATAAAGTGAAGAACTTTTGTTACCAGGATTCCCCGCGCAGGGCTCATTCAGTAGCCGCACAGGGCGGCATAAACGCTGCAAAAAATTATCAGAACGACGGAGATTCTGTATACCGCCTTTTCTATGATATGATTAAAGGAGGCGATTACAGAGCCCGTGAAGCCAATGTTTACAGGGCAGCTGAAGTGAGCAACGATGTGATTGACCACTATACAGCCCTGGGGGTTCCGTTTGCCCGTGATTACGGAGGGACCCTTGACACCAGGTCTTTTGGAGGTGTTCAGGTATCACGAACGTTCTATGCCAAAGGACAGACAGGACAACAATGTCTGCTGGGTTGTTATTCATCTCTTAACAGGCAAATAAAGAAAGGAAACGTCACAATGTATCCGCGGCGTGAAATGCTTGACCTTGTCATCATTGATGGGAAAGCAAGGGGAATAATTACACGTAATCTTCTTACAGGTGAAATAGAACGTCATGGTGCACATGCCGTGGTACTTGCCACCGGAGGCTACGGGACAATTTATTATCTCTCGACACTTGCCGTAAACTCCAATGCTTCAGCAGCATGGAAGGCTCACAAAAGAGGTGCCTTTTTCGCAAATCCGAGTTTTGTACAGATCCATCCTACATGTGTTCCTCAGCTCAATGAATTTCAGTCAAAGCTGACACTGATGTCGGAGTCGCTTCGTAACGACGGACGCGTATGGGTCCCTAAAACTAAAAATGATACGCGTCCGGCAAATGACATACCTGAAGAGGAAAGAGATTATTATCTTGAAAGAAGATATCCTGCTTTCGGTAACCTCGTTCCAAGAGACGTTGCTTCGAGAGCAGCTAAAGAAAGATGCGATGCCGGATACGGGGTTGGAGAGACAAAGCTTGCAGTAAACCTTGATTTCAGGGATGCAATGAAAAAACAGGGGAAAAAAGCCATTGAGAATAAATACGGGAACCTGTTCGAAATGTACAAAACAATAACAGGGTCAGATCCTTATGAGGAGCCTATGCGGATCTATCCTGCCGGTCATTATACCATGGGTGGACTATGGGTTGACTATGAACTGATGACAACAATACCCGGACTTTATGCAATAGGCGAAGCAAATTTCTCTGATCATGGGGCTAACCGGCTGGGTGCAAGTTCACTGATGCAGGCATCCGGAGATGGTTATTTTGTACTTCCAAACACTATCAGCAACTATCTCGCTGATGAGATAGGTGTTCCAAAGATCGCAACCAATAAGCCTGAGTTTGAGGAGGTCGAAAAAGCAGCTGTTGAAAGACTCAAAAAACTCATATCTATTAATGTTGGTGAGCTTAATATGGAACTGGAAAAGGCAGGAAGAGTAGCCGACTATTTTGAGCTTACTCAACTGCTTATCACCGATGCGCTTAACAGGAAAGAATCTTGCGGTGCTCATTTCAGGGAGGAATACCAGACACCTGATGGCGAAGCATTAAGGAACGATGCGGAATTTGCCTATGTGGCTGCATGGGAATATGCCGGAGAGGGCAAGCCTCATATTCTCAATAAAGAAAATTTGAAATTTGAGGAAGTTGAAATGAAAGTCAGGAGCTATAAATAGGAAGTCATGCAAGTCGTGCAGGTCATGCATGTCATGCAAGTCATTGTAATTTATACGACTGGCAAGACTTGCAAGATCGGCAAGACAATTAATAAATAAAACAAATATTCAATTGATATGAAACTTATATTAAAGATATGGCGTCAGAAGGATTCAAAAGCTAAGGGTTCCTTCGTAACATATAAAATGGACAATGTTTCACAGGAGATGTCGTTTCTTGAGATGCTGGACGCTCTAAATAAAACGCTTATTGAAGAGGATAAGGAGCCGGTAGCTTTCGACCATGACTGCAGGGAAGGGAT
>JAPLDX010000006.1 GCA_026391215.1 Bacteroidia bacterium | reverse complement strand
ATTATGTCAGACACTACTGAATATGATGCAAATACGGGATATGCCCTGAAAAAAATCCCATCAGGTTACCTGTATTCCGCACGTCTTGGAGATGAGATCACAAGTGCAGATAGGGCGCCAAGATGCTGGGAACAGAGCCTGAGATATACTATGAAAATAGATTCATCAAATGCTCTGCTGATCCTTAAATTTGCCCTGGTATTGCAATATATCGCCGCACATGCTCCAACAGATGAACCGAGGTTTCGCCTTACGCTTTATGACAGTCAGGGTAATATTTTACCAGACTGCTCGAACTATGATGTGTATGCAACCAATAAATATGTAAAGGGGTTTAAAACATACATTCCGTCCGGTTCATCAGTCCCGGTTGAATGGAGAGACTGGACGACGGTGGGAGTAAATCTCCTGAAATACATCGGACAGACTGTCACGGTTGAGTTTATGTCGGCCGATTGTGCAGAGCAATACCATTATGGATATGCCTATTTTGTGGCAGAATGTCATCCCCTGTATATTTCGGTGAAGTATTGTGCATCTGATACTGCGGCCAGCTTAATTGCACCGGAAGGTTTTGAAAAGTACAGATGGACCGATATCAACGGAACTTTGCTGGATTCGTTACAGATCCTCCAGGTGAACGTACCTGATCAGAAATTATCATATTCCTGTACCATGACATCAGCGACAGGATGCGTTGTATCGCTTCATACTTCAATAGTCAAATATATCCCTCATGCTGATTTCAGTTCTTTTATGATTGATTGTCATTCCAATACAGTACAGATGATAGATCTTTCGTCAACTAATCATGGCTCTCTATCATACAACTGGTATTTTGAGGATGGGAATACATCTGATAATAAAGACCCTCCGTGTACTTTCAGCACCTCCGGTATGCATACTGTTACCCTGATCCTGAATAATCTGCCTTCTGCATGCAGTGATACCCTGACAAAAGATATTGAATCTTTCTCACCTCCCCTGGTTGGCATAACCGGTGATTCCACCTATTGCCCGGGTCTGAGCACATGGATAAAAGCGTATGGTGCAGTTGATTATACATGGAATAATGGTTCAAAAGCTGATTCAATAGAAATAAGCGCTCCAGGAGGAGAATACTGGTTATTGGGACGCTCCAGCACGGGATGTGTTTCCGATACAATTTATAAACCCATAATTGAGGAGCCGGACTGGACATTCCTCATGCAGGGAGATACGTCGATATGCGGAAGCGGAAGTGTCACTCTTTCAGCATCCGGGGCTATCAGTTACTTATGGGATAAGGGAAACACAAATGATACAATTTCCGTGTCGGATGGCGGAACATATATTGTCACAGGTACCAATACACGCGGCTGTAAAAAGTCAGCAACTTTCAGGGTTACTGTTTATCAGCTGCCTTCAACTGAATTCTCAGTCTCTCCTGATGTAATTGACAGAAAAAACAATATAGTAAGATGCAACATCCCTGCTCAAACAGGTGTGACATACGCCTGGGCTATGGGAGATGGCTCATACGGATCTGGCGAGATTTTCCAGCATGGATACAATGTTTCATACACTCCATTGTATTACCTGGTTACACTTACCGCAACAGACAAACAAAACTGCACAGACAGCTCATTCAAATACGTTGATGTGATTCCTTTTATCCCTAACGTATTTACGCCTGACGGAGATGGAACAAATGATATTTTTATGCCGGGTTTTGAACTGGAAATTGTTGACAGGAATGGGATGAGAATACATAAAGGCAACGATGGCTGGGACGGAAGGAATAATGGACGATCTGCCAGTCCCGATACTTATTTCTATATGATTTATTATAAAGACAGCAAAGAGATAATCCGTAACAGAAAAGGTTACGTAACCCTTATAAGATGAACTAATTGTGATGAGGCATATATCTGCATATATTCTTTTAGCAATCACTCTTATGTCCGGGACAGGATTAATGGCCCAGTCAGATTTCAGCATGGCTACACACTGGAATAACAGGGCTTATTACAATCCGGCTTTTATAACACGCACTGATTATCTTTTTCTTTATACCAACGTTCGTCGTCAGTGGATGGGCATCAAAGGAGCGCCGGAGGTTTTAAATATACAGGCATCCCAATATTTCCAAAGCATGCGTTCAGCATTAGGATTGTCGCTGGTAATTGATAAAATCGGAATCACCCGGACATACAATCCAATGGTGACCTATGCTTTCCGTCTCGCAAAAAAGGATGCGTGGACTTTATCCATGGGTCTTTCGGCTGGGATATTTTCACGTTCAGTCAATGGTTCTCTGTTCGAGGCAGAAGATGCTCAGGATCCTTCTCTGTTTTATTATAATATGAAAACTGTACACCCGGATGTTAATGCCGGCATTGAGTTTCAAAACATTCACTTCATTTATGGGATTTCATCAACTCATTTATTTTCGATGGGCAGATCAGACAGTCTGATTATGAATACAAATCATCGTTATGCCTATGCTATATACAAAAACGATAATCCTCAGCTTTTTACCTATACTTTAGGAGCCCAGATAATTAATAACAATAAACACACTATACTGGAAGGAAATTTATCTGTACGGATTAAGCATAAGCCGAGACTAATGGAAGGGACACTCCTGAGAGGGCCTCAGGAAATACTCGATTTTGGATTGACCTGCCGTTCTTCGCGTCAGATGACTTTTAATTTCGGAATGATGTTTACCTCTTATATAAGGATTGGATATTCTTACGATCAAAGTTTGTTTTCAGCGTATTCCCTGAACCAGACACATGAGATCATGCTTGAATACCGGATCCCTGCAAGGTCTTCCTCTCCGACTGTTAAATGCGGAGACAAGGAATACTGGTATCATTAATTTTCATACCGCTGCCTTATATGAAAATATGCAGGTCAAAATATTGCTTCCTTCTAGTCCTTTCACATATTCTTGTTATACCGGCCTTTGGCATTACAGCAAAATTCACCTGCTCCAAAATCAGCAGCTGTGCCCCGACGATAGTAAGATTCACCAATAACTCAACCCATGGACCTGGTATTACCTATACATGGAACTTTGGTCTGGGTGCTGTTGTTTCAGCAACCGATAATTCTGTGAAAGAACAGCTTTATACAAAAGCCGGACAATATACCGTCACCCTCAAGGTCTCCGATGGAATCAACAGTGACAGCACAAGCGCTGTGTTAATAATTGCCAGGGGGCCTGTGGCAAGTTTTACCGCCGATCCTGTAACCGGGTGCCCTCCTATGCTGATAAATTTTATGAGCAATTCCAGTCCCGGTGATTCAGAGATAACAAATTTTTTGTGGGATTTCAGAAATGGCGATCATACCGAGGGCTCATCCGTCCAATATTCCTATAACAGGACAGGGCAATATGATGTGATTCTGAAAGTTACTGACAAAAATGGCTGCTATAGCATGCTTGAATCTCATAAGATAATTACTGTTGCAGATAAGCCCAGACCGGATTTTGCAGCATCGGATACTTTTGCCTGTGTTCCGCCCCTGAATATATCATTTGCCAATCTGTCAGAAGGATCATCCGCAATGACCTATAAATGGGACTTTGGCAACGGGAATACTTCAACGGAAATAAGTAATTCATCAATATACGATTCAATTGGGAACTATAGTGTAAAGCTGACAGCAACTGATCAGTCCGGATGTTCGGATTCATTAATAAAGAATTCATATATCACTGTCGGGTATAAAAAAGGGACTCTGACTGTTTATGATGGCAAAAACAGAGTCTTCGATAAATCTTTTATTTGTGACGGAATGTTCAGATTTGTCTACTCTGACCCGAACCTGCCCGATTATACCTGGAGCATTACCGATAACGATAAGACCACAACCTTTCATGGGAGAAATTCAATGAAATATCAGGTCACAGGTTCAGGGAAAATTGTTATCAAGCTGGTTTATGGCAAGAATTCATACTGCACTGACAGCATTACTCTTTCGTTTATCAAAAGCTATATTAAAGCAGCTTTCTCTCTCGCTGATACTTTATTTTGCTCAGTGCCTCAGCAACTAAACTTTGTAAACTCATCGCAAAACGCAGATAGAGTTGCATGGTACTTTTCCGACACGCTAATATCAAATGAAAGGACCGCTTCATATACAATAACAGATAAAGATCTTCCACAAGAGAGCAATGAGCAGCTTTACAGCCATGAATTGTATAATATTAAACTTCCGGTAAAACTGGTTGCATCAAATGCCGGGATTTGCTTCGACTCAGTGACCAGGATGATCAATATTGCAAAACCAGTTGCCCGGTTCATGCCTGATAAGGTATCAGGTTGCGTTCCATTGCAGATAATCTTATCCGACAGCAGCAGATCGGCCTTCAACATAGATTCATATACTTACAGCATAGGCAGCGAACTGATCACTTCCCTGAATAAAACACCTGTGAATTACACTATTACAAAACCAGGAGAATACTATGCTTCTGAAGTAATAAAAAGCGGGAGCTGTTATGATACATCAAGGGTCGTTAAAATTATAGCAGGAGATAAACTGATGCCTGATTTTACTGTAACTCCTGACGAGGTGTGCAACGGGGGGGCTATCCATCTTATCGGAAATGCCGGTATTAATTCATTGGTAAGCATGTGGCGTTTCAGCGCTGACAATCTTTTTGATTTATATTCTATATCCGTACCCGATACGATTATAAAAATTTATTCCGACAGTACAGGATCTAAGGATATAAATCTTCAGGTGGACTATAATGGCTGTATCTCCGACACTATCAAAAGAAGTATTTTAAAAATAAAGGGACCAGCCGGCAATTTTATTGAATCTTTCACCTGCGACAGTTCACTGAATTATCATTTTAAATCTATTATAACTCCCTCAACATCATTGATATGGAACATTGATACAAGTTATGTCAATGATGTTGATTCCCTGGATTATAGCTTTCCAAAAAGCGGCGATTACCTGGTGAATCTAACAGTATTTGATTTATTATCAGGGTGTACCCTGGAGAGAACAAAGATCATAAAGGTCCGCCAGGTGATGTCTGATTTTACTTTGAATGACACTATATTTTGTGCCGGCGATTCCGTGATTTTAGATGCTTCATCATCCCGGGATTTCATTAATACTTGTTTTAATGAAGGCTTCCTGTGGTATTTTGGGGACGACTCTCCGCCCAGGAGGACTTTTTTGACCAAATATGATCATATTTATACTGCAAGGGGAACAGACACAATAAAATTAGTCGTTACAGCAGACAATGGCTGTGTGGATACTTCCCAAAAGGTGGTTCATATTTTCAAACCCACAGGAAGCTTCACATCAGACACGACATCAGGCTGCCTGCCAGAACTGAGCGTTAATTTCGAAAATACATCAACGGATACGACCATTGTCAGGTGGATATGGGATTTTGGTGATAACACGTCCGACAGTACAAACAGTAAAAATGTAACACACCTCTTTTCAAGCGACGAACAAATAACATATTATCCGGCTTTGACAGTATATGATGCCTGGGCATGTTCCAGCAGTTATGCGATACCCACCGGACTGGTTGGAATAAACAGTGATTTTCAGGCTGATAACAATGCAATCTGCCTTGGAGAGGAAGTTACATTTACCCCGGCTGATACCAGTTTGAAAAACCTCTGGTGGGATTTTGGAGACGGTATTAGCTCTGTCACAACCGGCACTCATGTCTATACCACGCCGGGACAATTCAGTGTATCAATGGCAGCGACAAAAGGTGGCTGTCGTGATACAGTCACAAAAGTAAATTATGTCAGCGTTGAAAAGGCAAGTGCAAATTTCACAGCCAGCGACACAATTTTTAATTGTTACCCTAAAACCATAAACTTTATCCATGATAATTCGATCAATAGTCCGGCTGTCGATTTTCTCTGGATTTTTGGTTCACAGGTTTTGATTGGCAGAAACTCAGATAATGTCAATTATACATTTACAAAACCCGGAAATTACAAAGCTCAGCTCACTGTCAGAACATTAAACGGTTGTGAGGCCAGCAAATCCAGAAATATTTCAATTTCAGGACCAGATGCTTTGATAAGTTTTTCTCCCCGCGATATATGCTACAATGAAGCTGTCTCTTTCAAAATGGATTCCCCTGACAATGTCAGTCAATGGAAATGGCTGTTTGGGGACGGGAACACTTCAACCGCTAATCCTGTTACACACAGGTACACTTCAAGGGGTAAAATTGTTCCGTCAATACAGCTGATAAACGAAACCTGCGATGCAATCCGGGTACTTGACACATTGTTAGTTTCAAAAGTCAGGGCTGATTTTAAAAGCAGTGACAGTGTCTATAGTTATTGCTATGGAATAAAGGTGAATCTTCTGAATCGCTCATTGAATTCAAAATCATGGAATTGGGCTGTTGACGATGTGCAGGTTTCAACCGGGTACGACCTTAGTAACGTACAATTCAGCAGTACCGGCGATCATTATGTCAGGCTTGTTGCAAAGGAAACAGGCGGTTGTACCGATACGCTGATAAAGAAATTTACAATCAATGCTCTGCCTTCTTTCACGATAGCTGGTGATTCAGTTATATGTGCAGGCAAGAATTCCGCCATTCTCAGGGTTGTAAAGTATGCCGATGATAAGATAAGATGGACGCCAACCACCGGGCTGAATGA
This sequence comes from Bacteroidia bacterium, assembly GCA_026391215.1. Lineage (GTDB taxonomy): Bacteria > Bacteroidota > Bacteroidia > Bacteroidales > VadinHA17 > LD21. The sequence continues at coordinate 9,150 of JAPLDX010000006.1, read as the reverse complement.
TCCTGCAGCTTTTGAAACTACCGCAAAGCCGCAAGTTACGACTACATATACGGCAAGGGTGATAAATTCTTCCGGGTGTTCATCAACCCGGGAAAAAACGATAATGGTGAATCAGCCTTTCGATTTAAACAGGTCTCCTCTGAATGATACATCAATTTTTATCGGCCAAAAGATCCGGTTGTTAATCGGAACAACCGAAAACAATGTGAAGTATTCATGGTCACCCGGGGAAAACATTTCATGCATCCATTGCAGCAATCCATGGGTTTCACCTACCGAAACGACAACCTATATCGTAGAAGCGGAAAATGGTTGTTTTGATATTTTTGAAACATTTAATATTGAAGTGATCCGGGATTTCTACCTGGAAGCTCCTTCGGCGTTCACTCCAAATGGTGATTCAAACAACGATATATTCATGTTCGAGGTAAAGAATATCATAAATTTTGATCTGAAAATATTCAACCGCTGGGGAGAGATTGTTTTCACGACGAATGATATTAACAAGGGATGGGACGGAAATATCAATGGTCATCCGCAAAACATTGATACATATAAATATTCTGTAGAAGCCGAAACCCTTCATGGATACAAATTCATTAAGAGCGGAGAATTTTTACTATTAAGATGATATCCCGTTTAAAATATAATGCAATAAACCCTGATCTTAAGCGCCCATGCTTAATCATTCCGGCTGTTATTCTTTTGTTTATCCAGGGGATACATCTTCAGGCGCAGGATATACATTTTTCACAGTTTTACGCAGCTCCCCTGTTGACAAATCCTGCAAATACAGGAATGTCAGGTGAGGATATAAGAATTGCAAACATATACAGGAACCAATGGTCAAATATCGGTGTACCTTTTGAAACTTTCAGTACCTCAATCGATAAAAAGCTTACTATTTCAGGTCATTCATTCGGCCTTGGCGGATTTATATTGCATGATCAGTCATCGTCACTTAACTTATCAGCAAATGAATTTATGGTCTCTGCAAGCTATTCAAGAGTTTTTAGAAACCAGCAGTTTACGATAGGATTGCAGCCGGGTTTTGTCTTTAAAACCTATAACCTTGCAGGCATAACCTTCAGCTCCCAGTTCAACCAGTCAAGCCAGGTTTTCGATGAAACCCTTCCCAGTCTTGAAAACGGGATGGGCGACAGGCTGAGATACTTCGACCTTAATGCCGGAATATTCTGGCGAACAATGATCCGTAATATTATGCCCTCCGCAGGCATTTCAGTAAGTCATCTGAATATGCCTTTGCAGAAATTTTTAACCTCTTCAACAGGCTCACGGTTGCCAATGAAACTGAATTTTAATAGTGAGGTAATGATCCCTGTCAACGTCAGGATTGATCTGAAACCATGCCTGGTTTACAGCTACACCCCGGGAGCAAATGAATTCCTCTTTGGCAGTACGGGAGGTTTTTCGATGTCCGGATCAAATATCCCGGTTAAAAAATTATATGCTGTAACCATGTTCCGTCTAAACCCCTGGCGTGACATTGATGCTTTTATCCTGGGTGGAGGAGCAGAGTTCCTTCAGTTCAACCTGGGACTCATTTACGATTTAAATATTTCACCATTGCACAAGGCAACAAATTTTAACGGTGCATTTGAAATATCATTGATATATACTGGTAAAACACATTCCCGGGATAAAACGAGTCAACCATGCTACATAATAAATTAATAATGATCAGGTTCAATGGATGACAGAAATATGAAATATGGAATTTCACGTTTTCTCAGTTTGAGCTTCATTTTGCTGTTCATGTTTATTCTTAATTCAGGGAACTTGTTTGCACTGGCACCAGATAAGGATATTAAATTATTATACAGGCTGGCAAACCTTTACTTTGAAACAAGAGATTATGAAATGGCTTATCAGTATTATGATTCTGTAATTAATGCCAGTCCTTCGAAATACCCGCTGGCATATTATCGCAAAGGAATTGTATGCATGAACCTTAAAAAGTATGATATCGCTAAAGAGTCATTTACGAAGTTTAGAAAGTACTACGGGAAGAAAGATAAATTCAGTTACAAAAGACTGTCGACAGTTTATTCAGCAAATTCAGACTGGGCAAAAAACAGTGCTGATACAAACGGGAATATAATTGTCACCCATCCGGGAAAAGGGCTGAATCATCCGGATATTGATTTTTCACCTTCTCCTGTTGATGATAAAACAATTATATATGGTGCAGCCTATAGTGATAATAACACACAAATTAATCCTGTACGGCAGATATTCAAAGCGGAAAAGATTGACGGAATCTGGAACTCTTCGGGACTGCTTGAAGGTAATATAAATGATCCCCGGTTCAACACTGGCAATGCCGTAATATCGGAAGACGGCAGGAGTTTGTTTTTCACACGATCTCGGAAGAACTGGCAAAATGAATATATAAGTGAGATCTATATCAGTCGTTTAGAAGGTGATCAATGGCAAACCCCACAAAAACTTCCATATCCTATTAATCGTGAAGATTATACAGCTACCCAGCCAGCATTGGGCAAAAACCTGAGGACAGGGAAAAATATCCTCTATTTTGTTTCAGACAGGCCCGGAGGAAAGGGAGGCACGGATATATGGTATTCCGAATATGACCTGAAGAATGATACCTATAAAGATCCGCTTGCTCTTTCAAATAAAGTCAACTCATTTGGTGATGAGTGTTCTCCTTTTTACGATATCTCAACCCAGACACTCTATTTTAGTTCATCGGGCAGGAAAAACGGACTCGGCGGATATGATATCTATAAAGCAACAGGTTCTGCAGCTAAATGGACCGACGCGGTGCCAATGCCCAAACCAATAAATTCATCCTGTGATGATTATTATTTCTCAATTATGAAGAGCAACAGGGAAGGATTCTTTTCTTCCAACCGGACAGGCACCTTCACCTTAGACAGTGGCACCTGCTGTGACGACATATTTTCATTTTTTGTCAATGAATGTGTAAAGATCTACTCCCGGGGGACCGTTCGGAATTCCGTGAATTATGACTTCTATGACAACCTGAATGAAAAATATCATCTTGGACTCGAATACCCGGAAAATAATTCCACTATCCCTGATGTTCCTGTGGAGCTGTACCTGACCGATGAAAAGGAGAATGATGAGATCCTGATAGCCAGAACTACCACAGATATTAACGGCAACTATAATTTTGGTCTTGAGACAGATAAATATTATAAGGTACTGGTAAAAAATTATGGCTATTTCGAGAAAAAGGTGCCTGTGAATTCTGTAGATATCTTTTGCTCCGACACAATTGAAATAGGTACTACATTCATAAGTTATTTGCCGAAGATCACCATTCAGTTAAACATCTATTATGATTTTGACAAGTATAAGCTCAGCGATACTGCAAGGCAGATCATTGATTCAATGGTAATGCCTTTGTTTGATATTTTCCCGAATGGGATCGTCGAGATCGGTTCACATACCGACAATAAAGGAACTGATGAGTATAATATTGAACTCTCGCAGAAACGGTCCGAAAGTGTTGTCAGTCACCTGATCTCGCAGGGAATTTCACCCGAACGCCTGGTCGCTAAAGGGTATGGCCTGCGTAATCCTGTTGCACCTAATACCAATAAAGATGGATCCGATAATCCTGAAGGAAGACAGCTGAACAGAAGGACAGAATTCAGGATCGTAGGAGAGATATCTAATTTCAATAAGGATGAATTATGAAAAATACCGGAAAAGGTTATCTGATAGTATTGCTTCTTTTAATCAACTGCTTCGCATCAGCACAGCTGCCTGACGGAGTCACGGCAACTCAATCATTTCTGGATACTTTAGTTGTGAACTATGCTGATGAAAACTCTTTCCCTTTCGATATCAGCTCCCTGGATCCTGCTGTAAATATTCCATTAATGATTCATATTATAATGAATAAAAAAGGATCAGCAGGAGTGGATCAAAATGATATTAAATACAGTGTGGATCTTGCAAATGGCTATTTTAAAAATGCCGGGATACAATTTTTTATAGATACGATTGAGTATATCAATGATTACAATTACTCTTTTATTACTTATAACAATCTCAAGAAAGAACTTCTGACAAAATATTCAATCAATAACCGGATAAATATTTTCCTTGCAGATTCAATAAAAATAGGATCCGGTAAAAGTTATGGATTTACATATTTCCCAAATGAGGCAGACAGTAACTTCATCTATCTGGTCAAAAGCTATGCAAGAGGAAATTCGCTTACAACCATGCTTGGTCATTACATGGGATTGCTTTCAACCCATGAAACATCTGGCGGAAGAGAACTGGAAAGTGAGAAGAATTGTTCGTCAGCTGGTGATTTTATTTGTGATACTTATGCTGATCCCGGTCTTTTCAACGAGGTTATTGACAGCTGTAAGTATATTGGCACAATGAGGGACGATAATGGAAAATACTTTATACCCTCGGTTGCCAATATCATGTCAGATTCTCCTGATAAATGCAAATGTATATTAACGCCGCTGCAATACCGCAGGATATATTATTACTATCATAAGTACCGTCAGTACCTTATTAATTAGAAAATCAGGAAGGATCAAACCAGGTTTTCAAATTCAATCCCTATCTTCTTAAGAGCATAACCGGTTTCCTTTATATAATCACCATAAACGGTTATCCAGTGAAAGCCCGGCATTTTTTCAGCGACTGCTTTACTGTCGCATTCATAGCTGATATCAATCTGCGAGCGGCATATATCAAGCATGGGATTCGAAATTATTTTGCCAATCAGTCCAATATTACGATCAAATATAAAATCGGGCATTACATTTGTAACTGTTTGTCCCACAAGCATCTCAACCTTGGGAGCAGCACCATAGTCTGATTCAAAATGGGTAAGTATCCTTGCCGGTTCAGCTTTCTTGCCGTCCATTTTCCTGGGAGCTGTGCAGTGAGCCAGGGTAATTACTTTATCGTGTGGATATGTCGGATCATTTAAGAATGCAGGCTTGCCCGATATATTGGCAAGCAGCATACCCATGGGTACCACAACAAAATCAGATTCGCAGAAAGCCAGATAGCCTGCATCATTCAGCAGGCTCAGTGTCAGACATGCAGTTGTTTCTGATAGCGGCATTATGGTACCCATGCAGTTATTTATTGTAATTGCCCTGCATTCATATTTCTCCATCAGCCGTGCAAGGATATCTTCCAGGACAAAACAATTTTCGACATATTTCCGGTCCGTTTCCAGCTTAATTCCTGAATCACGGAGGTAGTCATCAGCATTTCTTTTGGCGCGTGATAAAACTGAATTATCCTTCCTCGCTTCAGTTATCAACGTGCCTAATTCTTCATAAGATACGTCCCGAATATCAAGTTTGTATTTCTCATTTACAGTTTTCATTACAACATCCAGCGGCTGGGACCAGGCACCTGCACCGCCGATGGTCAGTATCCTGGAGTTTATGGTATTCTTCAATCCGCATAATGCTCTTAAGCGCCAGAGCAGTTCATCCTGGTTATCGATGACAACATCATTTTCATCTATCCCTTTAACTGCTAATTTGTCGGTATGCTGTCTTAGATAACGTGGACTTATTATTTCATACCACAGATATACCGGACCTGACAGATGACGGCAGAAAAAGATAATGTTCTTTCCGGTTTTATTGAGAATATCAAACATTCCCTGTCCACCTCCTGCAGCGTAAATAATCAGCAAGTCTGCTGATTCCATGTCTTTTATATTGCTCAGGCTCTCTTCATTTCGAACACTGGTAACCGGCAAAAAGATTACAGGAAAATCAGCCTGTGAATTGAGTGATTTAAGCTCCTCCGCTATTCGTGCAATTTCCTCAGCGGCATCTTTTTCAGTCTGAATACCGCCCCAGCTTCTCCAGCTTGTCTGGGCTCTGCGTGTAGGCACTTCATATGTCAGAATCGGTTTAACGACCAGTGGTTTGCGTTGAGGGACTTTTCTCTCTGCATCCTGAACATCAATTAGAGCAGCCCATGAGAGACCTGAAAGGGCAATAGTTCCAATTGCCCCTGTCCCGGTGACGCTTACAAATTTTCTTCTCGATATTTCATTCCTGACATGATTGCCTCCGCAACACGGACAATCAGATCCGTGGAATGTTGCTGAATTGTTGTTTTCTGTAGTATTCATAATTAAAATCTATAGATCCTTCATCATCCAGATGGTGCATCCAAAATGCCCTTCATCGCCCATTTTGTGATTTAAAAATCTGAATCCCTGTTTCTGGTAAAGGCTTATTGCTTTACCCAGCTCGGGTAAAGATTCGAGATACAGCTGTCTGTATCCGATCTTTTTAGCCGATTCTATGCTCAGTTCAAGCAACTGCCTCCCGATACCAAGCTTACGGTAAGAAGCATTCAGATAGAGCTTGACTACTTCTGCGCAACCTTCAGGCAGGTTTTGTGTTGGATAGATCCCGCACCCCCCGATAATTTTACCATCATCTTCAGCTATCCAGTACATTGAACCCGGAGTCCGGAATAATGAAAAAAGATCATCGGTGGTTGGATCAAAGTATACGGTACCGGGACGATCAACACCGAATTCCCTGAAAACTGAACGTATCAGCTCAGCTATCTCCTTATTATCTTTCTTTTCAATATTCCTGAATATAACTCCCATTCGGATTGATTACAACTTATAATGAAAACCAGTAGCTCAATTTAATCAAAAAGACATTACTCGGAAAAACATCCATCATTTGTCCGTAAGAATCTCCAATAGAGGCTTCCGACAGGTTGCTTCTTCCTGTGCGTTCACTCGACCATACAAGATAAATAAAAGATCCAAGCCGGTACTCCCATTTGGCGACCAGGTTAGAACGGTACTGGTGAAAATTAAAATCGGGCTTGTCTATATAATAATCAGCTATGTCGTCTCCATTCTCATCCAGAGCATAGATATTTCCATCAGACATGGGTTCATCAAAAAGAGTAAACCTGCTTTCATAATCTTTTGCCTGAGGATCAGTGATGCGCTTAAACTCCGAATAACTGCCTCTTGAAACAAACGGGCTTCCGTAATACTGAATTGAGAATTCCGGGGTCAGGTTAAGGTCTGCCCTGAAGGTAAGCCCGAGAGTTGTCTGGTCAATTGTACCAAGAATATATCGTTTCTCAGACAGATAATCTGTGGTTGTAATATACTGAAGTCTGTCTTGATTCTTTTGATAATCAGCTGTTACCCTGATCCTCAACGAATTAAAAGGACGAATTGATATAGAAGGATTAAGCTGATAACTGGTTGCAGAATTATTACCGGAACTTTCATAACCATATGATAATAGAAACATCAGCTTTTTTGAGGGATCGGTCATTATATTTCCCATTGTCATAATGTTAAATGGCATGATCATATCAGGACCTCCGCGCAGCTTCCTGGGATCATCAGCCTGAGAGTGAAAGATCAGGTTTGTTTGGAAGCTCCAGTTATTCCGAAAAGTTGATGAAAAAGAGAAGTGCCCTCCTGAACCGAGCCAGTTACCATTGAAATTCCAGGAGTTGAATTGTTCAAGGTCAACTTGCAGGGTTTGAAAAATGGATACCGGCTTGGTGACCAGGTAAGATACATTATTCTCCTGCAGTATTTCATCTGCAGTATTCATATAACCCAGGTCATTAAGCTCCAGTCCCGGAGAAAGCCATGATATACCCGCAGAGTACTTCCAAAATCCTTTTGATCCTTTTCCTATCTTCAGCTTGCCTCCGAAGCCGCTGAGACTTGTTCTGGTCGTGTCATAATCGAGGTAATCTGCCCCTGGGCGCTGATAATATCGTGCTGATGATTCCTGAAGCACAGTTATTGCCTCTTTGCTTCCCCCCACATAGCTTCCAAGCAGTTTTGCATCCAGGTAAAACTCCTTGTCTTTCCAGTGGTGAAGGATATCCAGTCCACCAGTGTAAGCCTCATTGCTTAGGAAATCAAGACTATTCTCTTTAATAAACCTGTTGGTTGAGGTCAGCATACCTCCCACCACTGTATTACCTTCCTTATAACCTTTCTGGATTCTGGCCACCGTATAATTAGTAAGTGGCTCAACCTTGCTTTTGCTCCTGTTGTCATACTGGTCGCTGAGGCTGGCATATTCATTTGCAGTCAGACTTTGAATCAGTCCGACTGACAGCCCTTTGGAAGTAGTTCCGCTGAATTTGATCGCACTCAGGATTGTAGTTTTGTCAGGTGTACTTACAAACAGAGTATCATTCGGATAAACACTCCTTGAAGGAGAATGTCCGATACGGCGTGAATAAAAAAGATTCTTATCATCAAAATCATAATTGAAGATTGTCAGTCCTTCAAGGAAGAATGGACGCTTTTCTTCGTAGAATGTTTCAAATGCAGTAAGGTTCATTACTGACGGATCAGATTCCACCTGCCCGAAATCAGGATTAACTGTCAGGTCAAGAGTGAAATTGCTCGAGATACCTATCTTCGCATCAAGGCCTGCGTTACCGCCCCAAATCCGCCCCTTTTCCGTGAAAGGATTTCCAGTTTCTTTATTCATGGTCTTAAGATCGCCAAGAACAAATGGCATCACTTCAAGCCGGCGTGATTTTTTCAAACCGCTGATACCTTTAAGTTCGCCAAAGTTATACAGCATACCGGGACCGGTTTTTGATTGTATCTCCCAGTTGCTTTCCTCCTGTAGTCTTGATAACCACCTCCAGGTATGCATTCCCCATACCTGTTCTTCTTCCCTGCTGTAACGAAGCTGGCTTAAAGGGATCTCCATCTCGACTATCCATGCAGAATCTTCAAGGCCTGTTTTTCCTTTCCACACAGGATTCCAGTTAAAATCCCAGTCCATGGGATTGAACAGAACAAGATCCGATTTCTGTCCCCATGCTGTCATTGTAAATTCAAATCCTGTTCTGTAATCATGGTAACTGTCAAATGTCACTCCCATCATATCACCGACCTGCTCATCACGAATTCCTGACATGCGATTAATTTTTTCAGGCTCACCATCGTAACCCCTGAATGCAACATAGAGATTTTTATCATCATACTGGATATTGAATACCGTCGGCCATGTAGGCTTTGCTCCCTCAACAGGTATCCACTGGTGATAATCCCCTGCCCATGTTCCGTTCTTCCAGCAATCATCATCAAGCTTGCCATCAATGACTGGTCTC
>JAPLDX010000105.1 GCA_026391215.1 Bacteroidia bacterium | reverse complement strand
AAGTGTTGAAAAAATTATTGAATGATGAAATAAAATCAAGGGCCAAAAAGAACCTTGTAAAAAGTAAATCTTTAATGGAAATGTTAGAAGCTGCTATAAAAAAATATCATAATAAAATTCTTTCAGCAGCCGAAGTTATTGAAGAACTCATTAATCTGAGTAAGGACATTGTTGATATGGATAATGAAGCCAAATCAATGGATTTGTCTGATTTTGAATATGCTTTTTATACAGCAGTAGCAAACAATGACAGTGCAAAAGAACTTATGGGGAAGGACAAATTAAGAGAACTTGCCGTAGTACTTACCGAAACCATCAGACAAAACGCTTCAATTGACTGGACAATAAAAGAAAGCGTGAGAGCCAAACTAAAAGTAGCGGTAAAACGAATTTTAAGAAAGTATGGTTATCCGCCTGACATGCAAATACTAGCCACCGAAACTGTCCTAAAACAAGCAGAGCTGATAGCAAATGAATTAACAAACCAGTAAACAGCTAAAATATAAAACCTGCCGGATTTCATTTATTTAATGATATAATTGCTTGATGCCTCTAATGAATAAACAAGACCATGTCGTACCAATAAAATTCCACTTTATAGTGCATTAATTCAGAAAATAGTATGATAATTACAACTTTATTGTTGTTTAATAGAAAAATAGTTCTATTTTTGAAATAACTAAACTAATGGCAACTAAACAAGACGTTGAAAACTTCTTAAAAGAGTTTAAAGGAAAAATGAAAATATGGGATGTCCTGTTTCGTTCTGACAGGGATTCTAACATCCAGGCCCTTGCAGATCTTGACATAAGACCAATAGACAGGAAAATAATCCTTGAAAAACTTAAAGCGACAGATTATTCAGAAGGACCAATAGAAGAAAAGCTTCACGGCGGAAGCAATATGTGGGTATTTGGTAAGGATATTAAAAAGCAGGAGGTGTATATTAAAATCACAATGGGTTCTTCTAATCAGTCTGTCATTTGTATATCCTTTCATAAAGCAAAATTTAAAATGAATTTCCCATTAAAAACCCGGTAATATGAAAAGCCCCTACACAGGTAAAGAGATGATTTTGTGTAAAGAAGAGAGACCATTTTCCTTTCGTAAGGAAGAATTTAATGTTGTATATCATTATTTCAAATGTTCAGAAAGTAATGAATCATTTACCACTACTGATCTGGATGATTTAAACCTTAACCAGTTATATAATCAGTACAGGGCTAAGCATAAGATTCCCTTCCCGGATGAAATACGGAAAATGAGGAAAGTCTATGGTTTACCTGCATTAAAAATTTCTGAAGTACTGGGTTTTGGTACGAACAGTTACAGAAATTATGAAAACGGAGAAGTACCAAATTTGTCAAATTCCAGGCTCATTCAATTAGTTAAAGATGCAAGGGAGTTCAAAAAATTACTACTACTTAGTAGTGCATTTGAAGGCAAATCACTGGATAAAATTTTAACCAAATTAGAATTAATCATCAAAGAGCAAAAAGAACACAGATTTGATGGCCAATTGAAAGAATATTTAATCGGGGCCCCGGTTGCTGATAATTTCACCGGTTACAGATTACCCGATCTTAGTAAGTTTACAGAGATGATAATATTTTTTGCAGAAAAACTTAAACCCTATAAGACCAAATTAAATAAGCTGCTTTTCTATGCAGATTTTATTATGTATGAAAAATCAGGGTTTTCTATAAGTGGAATGAAATATAGAGCGATAGTCATGGGTCCTGTTCCTGAAAACTATGATAGTATTTACGACCACCTTGCCCGAAACGATGAATTTGATGTAATATCAACTCTGTTTAATGATGGTGGCATTGGAGATAAGTTTAAACCAAACGCAAAACATGAATTTAACCCAGGTCTATTTTCTGCCTCTGAATTAAGTATTCTGGAGGAAGTTGCCAAAAAATTCAGAAATACATCAACGAAAGATATTATCGATATAAGTCATAAAGAAAAAGGTTGGATAGTGAACAAGGCAACAAACGGAATAATTGATTATAAATTTGGCTTCGACATTTCATTGTAATTTACAGATTAATTGAAGTACTCTCATTGTGTACAACTGGGGGAATGGGGTAAAATAAAAAACCTGTCGCTTTCTATCACGGCAGGTTTTTAGTTTTCCATGCGTCGTGCGTCCCCAGTATGGTTCCTTCGTAAATAACTGATTCCGGGAATTCGTAGACTGACTTTTCAGAAGATAATTGAATTCATCACACCATTACTTCTTTTTCTTTAAGAACATGACTGCAACTCCGCCGACGATAACAATAGCTCCCACTATTATTCCGATTAAAGCTGCAGGGCTTTTGCCTTTTGCATTTTCTGCCTCGGTTTTTTCATCTTCAGTAGCATAATACAAAGTCGGTTTGGCATCTGTATCTATATTCACTGTATCTTTCTGAGGATTAGGTGCTTCCTGAGCGAAAGCCATTGTCAGTCCGGTTAACATCAATGCTACTGATAATGATAAAAATAAGATAGTTTTTTTCATTTTGTGATAGTTTTATATTTATTTATTTTTTTCAGCCATTATTTCTTCAAGTTTATCAAATGCATCATAATACTTCCGGTTTATACTTAAAAGCTTTTTATAATAATCAGCCGCTACATCCATTTTACCCTGAACTTTTGCAATATTACCCAGATACATAAGAGCAGGTTCAAATTCCGGATTTATTCTCAATGCCCTCTTCAATACAGAATCAGCTTTTGCGAATTGTCCGTCACTGTAAAGAGCCCGTGCAAAATTATAAAAAATCAATTCATCCTCATCATTAATTTTTAAAGCTTCCTGAAAGAAACGTATGGCATCGCTGTTTCTTCCTTCATCAAGCGCTTTATAACCAAAGTAATCAGCTTTTGTTCTTCTTTCAAGTACAGCACATATAGGAACGCTGTCGGCATAAATTATATGTATTGCATTCCGGGGAGGCCATGTTTTGTTCTTCAGCCTGAATGGTGTGATATACCTGTTTGTAATTATCGCATAATCCCAGTCATACTGACTTCTCTCTTCATTCCTGCAATATGACGTTTTGATCCCCGGATGATTTCTGAATTGCCAATCCACTGAAAATGTTGCTTTGACAATTGCAGTGTCTTTACTACTTTTATTTAAATAGCTGATCAGCCATTCTGATGCCTCTGTCTGTCCGATAAAGTAATAGTCTGTCTCGTAATTGCCATAAGCTCCCTTCAATCCTCCTGTCATCTGATTATAATACAGGTAATGATAAGGACGGTTATGAGCCATGAATTTTACCGGATGAACGGAAAGCAGGAAAAGGATTGCAAACAAGGCCCACCTGTATAACCTCTTTTTTACCGGATCAAAAACCTGGCTGAAACCGGTTGCGGCAATAAGAATAATTAAAGGATAGATAAACAGGAACTGGCGCCATGAGCTGTACAGGTTCGATTTTTCGACCATTACAAAGATCAAAGGAAAGAAAATGGCAAATATCACCAGTCCATATAATAATCCTTTACCTTTCTGAAAGATCTTTTTTGAAAATGCCAGGAAGATTATAAAACCAGCCATCACAATTAAAGGGATTGTTATTGCCATGGATTTTGGAATGTAATACCACGGCATATAATCCGACCACATCATCTTTCCCTCAAAGATCTGCCGGAAAGTGGATGGGAAATGCGCCATTACACGATATGATTCATATACATTCCGTAAGGGATTCTGCAATGCGAAAGGCCACAAGAGGATGCTCAGAAAAAAAGCAGCGCCTGATACCAACAGTATGATTATGAGATTTTTTCCGTTTCCACCGTAATTCTTACAGGCCAGCCTGATGCAATAGAAAAAGAACAGATAACATATCAGAAGCAATCCGCCTGCTCTTATGCTCAGGGCAAGGGCTATGCTTATTGTAAGAAAGATAACATCGGGGAATGAAGCTTTTTTTTCGGAAAACAGAACTTTCAGGGAAAAGAATATTGATGCAACATATCCCAGTGCAAATGGGATATCTTTAAGGTTATTCATTGCATGTCCCATGAAAGTCGGTGAGACTGCAAAAAGAAACAAAACGATAATCCCTGTCCTGTATCCCGAGAGCCAGATAGCAAAGAGTGCTGTTAATAAAATAACAGCCCAGCCCGCCAGGGAGCTCATTATATGCCTGAATCCATAAACGTCATCAATCCTGAACCAGTGGATCAGGATAGTAACCAGGTTATCATAGGCCTGTCCATAATATTTAAGGTGTGTATCAGAAGTATTAAGGGCCGACTGATCCCTTCCGTTAGTGGCGAAAAAACTAAAAACTGATTCTGATTGCTGATAATGAAGAACTTCATCGCATGAAATGCCTGCATCCCTGCTCATAAATATCATGACAATAAGCAGTAATACAGAACTGATTATAAAGGTGTATCTCAGATCCTTCATTTTTCAGGAGTATCATCATAGAATTTCCTGACAAAATAGACCGGACGGTTTTGTGATTCCTTGTAATTTCTGAAGATGTACTCACCAAGTATCCCCAGGAACACCAGCTGAACAGAGCCAAGGAAATATATGCTCAGCAATATGGATGACCAGCCCGGAACAGCTATTCCTGTGGCTTTTGCTACCACAACATAGATACCTGCACCCATGAATACCAATGTACCTAAAGTACCGAGGATAAGGCAAATCCTGACCGGGAACCTTGAAAATGAAAAAATTGCATCAGAAGCCAGGATGAACAGCCTCTTCATTGTCATTTTGGACTTACCGCTCTGTCTGTCTTTTCTTACAAACTCCACATCTCCATGTTTAAAGCCAATATAAGTTCTCAGGCCCGGCAAATAGCGTACTTTTTCCTTCATCGACAGCAAGGCATCAACAGCAATTCTTCTCATCATTGAGTAATTGCCATAATTGTCCATGTTCCTTATATCACCGATATTCTTAAAAATTGAATGAAACAGTGAGGTATACAGGTTACGGCTATTACTGCCTTTCCTCCCTGACCTCCTTGCGCTTATGATATCATAATCTTCAATGTTAATTTTCCTGTACATCTCTGCAAGCAGCTCGGGTGGATCCTGAAGATCTCCGTCCATCATTGCAACAATGTCTCCTCCTGCATATTCAAGTCCTGCGGTAAATGCAGCCTGGTGCCCGAAATTCTTTGAAAGGGAAAGTAATTTGATCCTTCTATTTTTTTCTCTCCATGACAGGATTGCAGCGACACTCTGATCTGTGCTTCCGTCATCAACAAAGATCACTTCGTAATCCTTTGTAAAAGATTCAATTGATGAGATAGTACGTTTAACAAGCTCATCAATAAGCTTTTCTTCATTAAATATGGGAATGACAAGTGAAAACATTTTTACTTCTGCAATCTCGTCAATGCAAATTCCACATCATCCTGTAAATCAGGATCAGAAGAAAGAGCTTTTATAGCAGGTATGCAATAATCTGATCCCATCCAGCTAAGCTCCCTCAGCAAAAGCTTTTTTGCATCATCAGAGGCTTCCCTGGTTTTAAGGACATCAACCATCTTCTTTTCCAGATCACTCAACGTTTTCTCATCACCGGCAGCTTTCCGAAGCTGATCCTGAATGAAGGTAAAATACTTTGTGCTCTTCTTTATATCGTAGTTTGCAATATTTTTAAAGGCTTCTTCAAGAGTCATCCTTTTAAAATCGGGTCTCAGGACTGCACCTGCCGCTGTTGGGAAATCAAAAGGAACTTCCTGTGTCACATTACCGGTTGCGGCCCATTCGGCTCCTCTCTGGAGGGTAACAATCAGACCTGCGCAATGCAAAGCCAGGTTTTCCTTCTCATCAGGGCTTCCTATCAAAGTGGCAAATATTCTTCCTTTACCATAATTTCTGGCCACCAGGACAGGTTCCATCCTGCCTGTACCTGAAAATGAAGTATCAGAGAAAGCCACAGCCAGGACCTGCACATCCTCCCCTGCTGGTTTCAGACCCTGAACAATTTCATCATCAGGGTGCAGCCACCTTAGCGGTAATCCTTTTGTAACCGGGTGATCTGTCACAGCAGTCCATACCTCAAAGCTGTGCCTTTCCGAAACTGTAACCGAATCAGGGATAGCTGCACCTGGATCACTTTTTGAGTTGAAGATGACAATGCCTCCTCCGTTATTGACATAATCCATAAGGTCAGCATTTACCTCTTCAGACCACATATCACCTCCATAATCAAGTACAACCAGCTTGTACTTCGAAAAATCCGGAGTAAATCCCGATATGACGCACGAAAACATTCCTGTCTCGTCAAGAATCTGTTTCACGGCCTCAGAGCTTGTTTCCCGGTTATGCCCGCTCTGTCCGGTGATTATCAATGCTTTATATACTGTTGTTTTTTTACATGAAGGCATCAGCATTATCAGAGCGGCTGCCAGGAGAATTAATATATATTGTTTTCTCATTTCTTTAATGTTAAACTGTTGGTAAACTCCACGGTCTGCGGTAAGGCCTGCTGAGAAGCCTGCCTGCCATTTCATTGCCTTTTATTTCTTCACTCACCGGATCCCAATAGATCGTCTGTCCGGTGGTCATTGCAATTTCTCCCAAAAGAGCAACTGAGATTGCACGATATGCCGGTTCTATAGGAGCTATTGCCTGAGTGCCGTTACGAACACTGTCGACAAAATTCTGCCAGTGGTTTTCGCTTTTATAAAGATGTATTTCATTTTCACCTATTACCTCTTCCAGGATTTTCGGATCGGAAGCATCCAGTCTGTTTCCCCTGTCGGTATGTATCCAGCCAAGGTCGCCGTACCATGTTGTTCCCATTCCCATTTTAAAACGTGAGGCATTGGCAACTCTCATTTCAATTCCATTCTCGTATTTGCACAGAAAATCATATTCAACGGGAACATTATAAATTCCTTCGGAAGGATAGACACCTTTACCCGAGATTTCAACGGGACCTGTATGTTCCAGTCCTGCACCCCAGTTTGCAATGTCAATATGATGACCGGCCCAGTCGGTCAGCTGACCTCCGGAATAATCGAGTATCCAGCGCCAGTCCCAGTGAGAAACACCCCTGTATGGTACCTTTGGAGCCGGACCAAGCCACATCTCCCAGTTAAGTTCAGCAGGGACCTCCATGACAGGGGGAGTGCCTATCCCTCTGCCTCCGTCCGGAAGGCCTACTTCAATATAGTTGATTTTCCCAACTCTGCCGTTGATTGCAAGCTCGGCTCCCCTGTGGAAATGTGCCTGCGAGCGCTGCCAGCTGCCGGTCTGCCAGATTATATTGTTCTTTTTAACTGCAGCGACGATGATTTGTCCGTCCTTTATTGTACGGCAGATAGGCTTTTCACCATATACATTGATCTTTTTATTAATAGCCTCAGTATAAATGATACCATGCCAGTGGTCAGGCAATGCAATGGAAACAGCATCAAGCTTTTCCTTTTCCAGAAATTCCCGGAAATCATTGTATGTGCGGCAGTCACTGTTCTTATTTGCAGAATCCACGGTATTCTTTGCTTCTGCGAGATGCAGTGAATCCACGTCGCAGACTGCAACATACTGAACCGCATCCTTAAGATCGAGGAAATCCCTCATGTTTGACATACCCTGTGATCCTGTTCCGATGGCTCCGATGACAATACGATCGCTTGGGGGCCTTTTGCCTCCCATTCCTAATGCAGAAGAGGGAATTATTGCAGGCATTATGAACACTCCTGCAGCTGCTACTGCAGATCGCTTAATAAAAATTCGTCTTGATGTTTTGTGTGACATAGTTTTAGATTATTTGTCCTTTGAATAATGGTTTTACTGAACTTATTACAGGTGTTCCCGGTACAGGTGTTTCAAAAACCATGTTGACCGGTCCGAATTCCAGCTTTGATGGACCGAGGTCCATATCCGACTTAAAAATCTCATCCCAGGAAATTGCTCTTCCGGTATAAGCCGCTGTTCTTCCCATAATCGCTGTAAGTGTTGAAAGGGCCGTCTGTTCTGCCTCATTTACATAATTACCTGTTCTTATTGCATATACAAGGTGCATATGTTCCTGTACATAGGGAGGTATAACGGTCTGGTTCATCTGGTTCCCGTTCTCATCGAGGGGATATTCAAACTTCCATATTACATTACCCTGAAGATCCCATATCGTATTCTGGCAATTTGTATAACCTGCGGTTCCCATAACCAATTCGCCGGTTCCGTTGGTGCAGGTGTCAATCTGGCGGCACATGCTGTGGGAGCTAACTCCATCGCCATAATCAAAATCAATGCTGAAGAAATCATACTGATCGCCGGTAACTCTCCTGTGCCGTCCGCCGTATCCGATTGCCTTTTCAGGGTATTTGCCAATGAACCAGTTTATTACATCAATGTTATGAACATGCGTATCAAGTATATGATCACCGCACAGCCAGCAGAAATTATTCCAGTTGCGGATCATATATTCCATATCATTCCACCCCGGCTCGCGCTCCCTGAACCATACATGATCCTGGTTCCAGTATGCTTTTGCCGATGTTATCTTTCCGATTGCACCTCTGGCGACCTGCCTGTATGTTTCAATGTAGTCTTCCTGGTGGCGCCGCTGTGTTCCTGTAACAATATTCAATCCTATGGCTTCAGCCTTTTTTGCTGAGGTGATTATTGAACGGATGCCGACCGGGTCAACAGCAACAGGCTTTTCCAGAAAGGCATGCTTACCTTGTGTTACAGCTTCGAGGAAGTGATCGGGACGGAATTGCGGCGGGGTTGCCAGAAGCACTACATCGATATCTGGCAAGGCCATCATTTTCTTGTACCCGTCGAACCCGGTAAAGCAGTTTTCAGCCGGGATCGGAAGGTTGAATGAAGCAAATCTTTCACGGCAGGCGTCTATTTTGTCCTGATATACATCAGCAAGAGCAATGATTTCAAGATCCGGTCCGGAACTTATGAAATTGATAGCAGCTCCGGTACCTCTTGCTCCTGCTCCCACAAGTCCTGCCCTCAGCTTCTTGCCACCAGGAGCTCCCTTTAATACGGGAGGCAGTTTCAGATCCCTGTCATCAGCTTTCCTTTTACATCCTGAAAGCATCATCCCGGCACCTGCCAGACCGATCCCTGCAAGTGCTGTTTTCCCAATGAATTTTCTCCTGTCTATATTCTTCATAAACTATATTATTTCAACATAATCGTATCTACCTCACACACAACCCTGAAGCCCACATCAATACAATCTGAATACCACCATATGCTCTTTGGCATCTGCGGATCGGTGACAAGCCATTCTTTTGTCCTGGTAAAATCACGTGCAGCGCTCCTGGCATCCTTTGCGTCACTCTTGAATGATCCCCCGCGTACCACATGCTCCTGCCCCTTTGCGGGACCTTGAGGATCTATTCCTGTTGAATCGGCGGAATAAAAATCGGCTGAATAAAAGTCAGAGCAGAACTCCGCAACATTACCCGGCATATTTTTCAGTCCGAAGGGATTTTCCCCGACGGATGATGGTTCACCGGTTTTTGCCGTACTGCTCAGACTATAGATAACCTTTGATGCAATTATATCAGTATCAGGGCGTATGAGTTTTTTCAGGAATCCTTCCAGAGAATAATCTTTCGGACCGCCTGCGAAGAAGTAGGGTGTTTGAGTTCCTCCCCTGCAGGCAAATTCCCATTCAGCTTCAGTGGGCAGACGGTATTTCTTACCTGTAACCTTTGAAAGCCACTGGCAATAAACATTCGCAGCATGCCACGACATGGTTATTGCAGGCCGTGAACCTTTGCCCCAACCCTGGTCGGGTGCTCCCCAGGGAGGAGTAGCACCGCTGATTGCATCCACATTTTTTCTGGTTACCACCTGACCCTCAGTTCTTCCCTGGGAACCTGTCGCCCTGAAAAATGCAAGATATTCGTCCCATGTAACCTCGGTTTTTGCAATCCAGAATTTCGAAAGGGTCACCTTTCTTACAGGTCCTTCATCAATCTTGCGAAATGGTTCATTTTCAGTA
>JAPLDX010000015.1 GCA_026391215.1 Bacteroidia bacterium | reverse complement strand
AAGAATTCATTGTGGCCGCTTACATTTGCCACAAGCTGCTGTGGTATAGAAATGATGCAGACAGGGGCCCCAAAGCATGATTTCGCCAGATTTGGAATGGAAGTTTACAGAGCCAGCCCGCGGCAGGCAGATGTTATTGTTGTAGCCGGTACCATTGTAAAAAAAATGGCTCCGGTTCTGAAGCGTCTTTATGATGAGATGTCAGAACCAAAGTATGTTGTTGCAATGGGCGCATGCACAATAACCGGTGGTCCCTTCTGCCTTCACTCCTACAGCGTCGTAAATGGCGTTGACCAGATCATACCTGTTGATGTATATATACCGGGATGTCCTCCCCGTCCCCAGGCAGTATTATATGGAATGCTCCAGCTTCAGCGGTTTATAGAAACCGAGACGATAAAGTCAAGGAGGAAAAGGAATGCTTCTCACAGTTATATATAGCAACTTTACTATTTTTCAGAAACCTGATTATCAATGGATAAAATTCAATTAGGAGAATTCATCAAATCGCTCGGCAGCGATCTTGAAATAAAAGAAGGAAAACAATTTACTGAAGTAACAGTACCTCTGTCAAAATTGCATTCATTGGCCAGTCTGCTTAAAGAGAAAGAAGAGACTTCATTTGATTTTTTGGTGTGCATTACAGGTGTAGACTATGGACATGACCTGGGTGTTATTTATCACCTTCGATCAACAAAATACGGGCATACGGTCGTGCTTAAAACACGTAGTGCCGACAGGGAACATCCTCTGTTCGATTCAGTGACTGATATCTGGAAAGGTGCTGATTTGCATGAGAGAGAAGCGTTTGATCTGCTTGGGATAAAGTTTGCTGATCATCCAGACCTGAGAAGGCTCTTTCTTAACAGTTCATGGGGATTTCCGCTTAGAAAAGACTATGTTGATAATGATATTATTACCTGGTAATTTATGGAAGAAAAGGTAAAAGATATTAACACTGAGGAACAGCAGGAATATAATATTAACATAGGTCCTCAGCACCCTTCAACACATGGTGTAATGAGGCTCATTGTCTCGCTCAAAGGCGAGGTTGTTCAAAAAGTAGAACCCCATATCGGATATATTCACAGGGGAATTGAAAAGATGTGTGAAAGTTTGACATATCAGCAAATTATTCACCTTACTGACAGAATGGATTATCTTTCTGCTCATATTAATAATGAAGCTGTTTGCCTTGCAGTGGAAAAGGCTCTGGAAATTGAAATTCCGGACAGGGTAAAAGTGATCCGTACAATTATGTCGGAGCTTACCCGTATCCAGTCACATGAACTCTTCTGGGCGTCATACGGAATGGACCTCGGCGGACAAACATGTTACTTCTATGGCTTGCGGGACAGGGAAATGGTACTGGATATATTTGAAGAGACAACCGGTGGCAGAATGATAGTCAGTTATAACTGCCCGGGAGGCGTTATGAATGACTTACATCCGAATTTTCAGAAAAGAGTAAAAGAATTTTTAAAACATTTCAGAAAAGTCCTTCCTGAATATGATTCCGTTCTGACAGGCAACGTGATCTTCCATCAGCGGACAATGGGAATTGGACCGCTTTCACTTGAAGATGCTATTGCTTATGGCGTTACCGGCCCTTCAGCCAGAGCTTCAGGTTTATCATGCGATGTCAGGAAGCATGAACCTTACAGCGCCTATGACAGGGTAAAATTCAACGAAATCATCTTTAATGAAGGTGATGCATACTACAGATACCTGGCAAGAATGGAGGAAATGCGGGAATCGATGAATATAATTGATCAGCTGATAAATAACATACCAGAAGGTCCTTTTGCCGTTAAGATGAGACCTGTTATTAAACTTCCTGAGGGCGAATATTACCAGAGAGTTGAAACTCCACGTGGAGAACTTGGCGTATTTATAATCAGCGATGGCAACAAGAATCCTTATCGTGTCAAGTTCAGAACCCCGAATTTTGGTAATCTTTCTGTATTCAGTCATTTGGTAGAAGGTTTTAAGATA
>JAPLDX010000017.1 GCA_026391215.1 Bacteroidia bacterium | reverse complement strand
ACTTCTCCGCTTCGAATTGCTATAAGCGCTTCTTCAGTCTCTGTCAGACGAGAATGTAATTCTTCATTCTCAATAATGAGTTGTTTTATTGTTTTAGTCATTTATGAAAATCTTATTGCTATTTTACCTTTCTCAAGTCTAATCCCAGAAGTACTTTTTCTGTGTTTGACATATCGCCGATAATACGACGAAATGGAAGCGGCAGCTTTTTAATCAGTGTTGGAGCTGCAATTATCTGTTCATCTTTTGCCAAATTAGGCATTTGATACAGGTCAATCACCTCCAGTTCGTATCGCCCTTCAAGATATTCTTCGCAAATCTTTTTCAGGTTTGTCAGGGCTAAGACTGATCGATTAGTTGTCCCGGTTATATATAATCGCAAAATATATTTGTCCCTGGCTGATTCAGACACTATCTGATCTAGCTTTGCAGTTGAGCTTTTTGTTTTTGTATTTTTTTTCTTCATAATTATTCCCGATAAATATTATATTTACAAATCATCTTTCAGGCAATAAATTCAATCCGACAAGGACACGTTCTGTATCTGAGAGATCGCCGATTATTTTACGAACAGGTACCGGTAATTTTCTTACTAATGTTGGCAAAGCAAAAATCTGGTCTTCGCCACCCAATTGCGGATTTATCAAAAGGTCAATTACTTCAATAGAGTATTTCCCGTCTAATTGTTCTTCACATATCTTTTTCAGATTTGTAAATGCAGTAATGGCTTTTGGCGTTTGTCCGGCAACATATAAACGAAGTACCCACTTTTCATCTGGCTCAGTACCCGGTTTTTCTTTTCTATTTCTTTTAACAGAATTCTCTTTCTTTAGTTTCATCGAATACTCCTTTTAATTATTTTTTCGGATTACTAATGTTAATATTTTCATTGTCAGCTTTTCTGCTTTCAGCCATATTTATATTGTCCTGTCCCAGTCTTTTAAGCGCATCTTGTCTGGTCTCTATCGTTTTAAGGGCTTCGGATTCTTCCGATTCAAAATCGGCCTGCAAAGCTATTATCTGAGCTTCTAATACCTTTCGTTTTCGTTCTATATCACGTTTTTTTAGTTCAATATCCTGCCTGCCTGATAATACTTCAGCCTTTTCAAGAGCTTCCTGTGCCATACGAGCTGAGCCGGTTAACACTCCACGGGCACCAATATATACCTCACGTAATTCTACACCATGGTCAGTTAAAATGAATTCGCGAATTTCACTGGAGTTGGCCATCCCGCGCGATTTAAGAACATACATTCCCCTGTTTCGTTCACCGTATAATTCTATATCACGAAGTAATAACCAGGTATCTATCAGGGATGATATTCTGGCATCAGAACTCTCTAATGAGCCTTGGCTTGAAGTCAGGCTGGTGAACAATGCTGTTATTTGATTCGCCTTAAGAAAATCAACAATACGCATTAACATCGTATTTACTTCCAAATCTTTATCGCCAACGACAAAAGTATTTATTGGATCGAGAATAACTATATCAGGTTTGAAAACACTTACAATTTTGTGAGTTACAGCCAGATGCATTTCCAGGCCATAAAATGTCGGCCGGGTTGCCTGGAATTGTAATAATCCTTTCTTCACCCAGGTCTCTAATTTTATACCGATTGAACGCATATTACGCATCAGCTGGTTTGGAGATTCTTCGAAACAGAAATAAAGAACACGTTCACCTCGTTTACACGCAGCTTCTGCAAAGTGAGCTGCTATACTTGTTTTTCCTACTCCGGCAGTACCGGAAACAAGTACAGTGCTTCCGCGGTAATAACCTTTTCCTTCAAGCATTGCATCAAGTGCAGTTATACCACTTGAGATTCTTTTATTTGATACAATGTGTTTTAATCCTAAGGAAGTTACAGGTAATACTGAAAAACCAGCTTCATCAATCAGAAATGGATACTCATTAGTACCGTGCATTGAACCACGATATTTAACAACCCGTAAACGACGTGTAGAAGTCTGCGCATTTACACGATGGTCGAGCATAATAACACAATCTGAAACATATTCTTCCAGGCCCTGCCTGGTAAGTGTTTCTTCTCCGCGTTCACCTGTTATGATAGTAGTAACCCCTTTTTCTTTTAACCAGCGAAATAAACGTCGCAGTTCAGCGCGTAAGATAAGTTGGTTTGGCAATCCGGCAAATAGTGATTCAATCGTGTCTAATACAACACGCTTCGCTCCAATTGAATCAATAGCATAATTAAGTCGTACGAATAAACCTTCCAGATCGTATTCCCCGGTTTCTTCAATTTCACTACGCTCAACATGAACGTGGTCAAGTGCAATTTTTTTATTCCTGATAAGGTCTTCCAAATCAAAACCCAGCGAAGCAACATTTTTGGTTAATTCTTCATTAGTTTCTTCGAATGACATAAACACACCCGGTTCTTTAAATTGTGTTGCACCACGTACAAGGAACTCCATTCCAAAAAGTGTCTTTCCGCATCCTGCACCACCACATACAAGGGTTGGTCTGCCTGTTGGTAACCCACCACCCGTTATTTCATCAAATCCCTGAATCCCTGTCGGTGATTTGAGAAGATTTTTACTTAAAATTTTGGGCTCTGTTTTTTTCATTGATTTTCAAATACATATAGTTTTAAAAGATTCAAACTGTTTATTATTTTTTAGGAGCCATCACATAAACAACTCCTCCGATTCCCATTACTGCAATGCCAATCAGTGGCGACCAGTTGAGGCGGTGTGGTTTGTTCCTGGTGATTTTAACATCTCCGATATCGACCACTTTCTCCCGGGTGAAGACAGTCACAGCTGTAAAAATGGTTAATATTAAACCAAGTATTACAATAACGATTCCTGCTTTTTTCATAATTAGTATTTTTAGTTAGTCTGTTTAAGAAAAAAATAAAAAAGCCAGTTGCCACGCAAAACGTGGCAAGACTTTTTCGGATTCTTTTATTATGGTTTTGTAACAATATTCGCATCAAGAACGACAGCTGTCTGTGCCAGTGCTCTTCCATTAATTGACGCACCAGTTTGAAAAGTAATACCTGTCATCGATAAAATAATTCCTTCGAAGTGAGAGGTTGTCCCAAATGTTGCCTGTCCGGCCACCTGCCAGAAAATGTTCTTTGCCAGAGCGCCTCCGTTAAGGGTAATCTTAACTGCGGTACTCATTGTAAGGTCCTTGGAAATCTGGAAGATCCATACATCGGTTGCACTACCCGAAATAGTAACATCGGATGGCATTGTAACTGTGGTAGTCCATTTATAGAGTCCCGGGGTAAGAGTTTTCCCTCCAATATTTCCAGTGCCCAATTCCAGGAAATCCGGGAAAGGACGTCCGGCTGCATCAGTGTAAGCGGTAAGCATATTGTTGACGGCCGTGGTAAGATTGATAGGAGTCGGATCTGCCATATCGGCTGCAAATATTTTCCCGGTCACCTGCGCGGAAGTTGCATATCCGGTTGCGTCTGTTATGGCAAGTCCTGTAACGTAAGATGTAGCTGCCGGACTCAAACCCAAATCTCCGGTAACTGCAGAAGTTGAAATGTTATTGATTGCAGATTTAGCAAGAATAACATAATCGCCTGAAGCGCCAAGATTGACAACTGCAAGACTTGATGTAGATCCGCCGGTTGTGAAACTCCATACAGCGTCGGTTGCAAGTGAATTGCCTTCCAGGCTTGTTGCCCCGGTTGTTACAGTTGCAGTATAAGTAGTATTGGCTGCCAGTGGACCTGACGGCGTAAAAGTTGCTGTATTTCCGGAATAAGTTACTGCTCCGGAAACTGTTGTTGCCCCTTGTTTTAAAATAAACGTTGAATTATTGATCGTTAAGGGATCCATTCCCTCACTGAAGGTAAATTCTACTTCAGTGTTGCGGGGAACACCTATGACGTTATTGAGCGGATCTGTTGAAGTTACCTTAGGAGGTATGCCTGTCTCATCATCTTTTGTACAACTAGAAATAAATACAATCATTAGCATTGCTATGATTGAGAACACATTTTTTAATCTCATTTAGTGAATTTTAATTGTGACTAATTTATCACATCACAAAGGTATGTACGGTTCTCCCGTCAAGTGTTACATTATTATTTACATTAGTTATATAATTCACACATTCAAAATATGTTACATCATCCACGAAGCCGGACAAACACCGGCATAGAAGAACTCCCTTACCTGATCTGTGAAAAATCTTTCAGATCCAGGCCATCTTCGTTTTTATTTGTAATCTTGCGGGAATTATAGTACCAGAGATTACCTGCATTATCAAAAATCATTTCAAAACATTTTCCCGCAGCTTTATTCTGGATTGGGCCAACATGAAAATGAAATACTGCATTTGCAGGATTTGCAGCAAGTTCATTCTCGATCTCAGAGAATGTAATCAGCTTGACATAATAAGGGTAAACTGTATTGATTTTTTCAGGTGTATCTGCATCCGGGGCCAACTTTTCTTTGTTTAAAAGCAGTACCTTATCTTTAAAATCTGCTGAGCCATTATAATATTTCAATCCTTTAAGTGAAATGATGAACCTGTTCTTTTCCAGGTTTTTTGCATGTTTCTGCATAAATTTAATTATAGCGGGCAAGACATAATCATAATCATTAATATTATTGTCATCGGAATATGATAGTGGTATACTGCATAATTCAGGCATTTTGGTCATATCATTTTCCGGACCTCCGAGGACCAGGCTTATGTAATTATAACTTACTCCACCCGGATCATTATCATAAACGCCAGTAAGGAGTACTAAAAAAGAGTAATGCGAATCAAACCGTCGCTTTTCGAACTCCTGTTGATCGATAAACTCAAACTCAGTTGATTTCCAGTATTTTTCAACAGCATCTTTTATTAATATGTTGTAGGAAATATTGCCACTTTCATATACAACACAAGTTTTCGAATTAATATACATTCCTATTTGCTGTTTTGAAGCCAGTGGGGGATTTGCCAGAGTCACAAGGCTGAATACTCCGAGGGTAAGTAAGAATGTTAACTTCTTTATTACTGTGCATTTCATAATGTTAGTTTTAGATTTAATATCATTCATGACCTCTGTCATATAGATCCATTTTTAGAAGGCTTTCTTCCCTCGAATAACCCTTAGTATTACTGCAATTAATGCAATAATTAGAAGGACGTGTATGATGCCTCCGGCATGGAATCCTAAGAATCCGACTGCCCAAAGGATGAGAAGAATAACTGCAATTACATAAAGTAGATTACTCATGATTGTCGCTTAAATTGTTTATAATAATATAATCAGTAACAAAATAATAATTATTGCTGCACCTGCTGAAATATAGACGCCACCACCTATTGCTTTAAGCTTGTGATTGATTGAGCGCACTTCTTTTCGCAGATTTTTCTTTTCTGAAGACTTTAAGATACTGTCCATCTTTTCCTGTTTATTGCCAATTTTAACGTTTGAAATGAAGCTCAAAGGCTGATTTTATGACCAACCTTTGAAAAAGTTGGCTTCATGAGAATATCAAATGATCCAACAAAGGTGCAATCCTTTATTAGTAGAACCCTTACATAATTCCGGAAATAAGTTACATCATTCACACATCACCAAGAGCCCGATGTCTTTTGTGTTTAAGGTTTTTAAAGTGGGTCGGTGTGAGTCCTGTCATTTTCTTAAACTGGTTTGACAGATGTGCCACGCTGCTGTAATGCAGTTTCCAGGCAATTTCGGTAAGATTTAGTTCATTATAAACCAACAGCTCTTTTACTTTTTCTATTTTATGAGCCAGGTAGAATTGTTCAATGGTAGTACCTTTAACTTCAGAGAAAAGATTTGCAAGGTATGTATAATCGTAATTGAGTTTTTCGCTCAGGTAATTGGAAAGGTTTATTTTGATCTGTTCATCAGTATAATGGACCAGTTCAATGATAACTGTCTTTATTTTTTCAACCAGAATACTATTGTTATCATCCATCAGTTCAAGTCCGGTTTTTTTTAGGGCTATGCCAAGTTTTGCCAGTTGTTCAGCAGAGATTTCTTCCATGATTTCTGCTTCACCCAGATCAACAGTGACATAATGCAATCCAAGCTTTTCAAGCTCTGATTTAACTACCATCTTGCACCGGATACAAACCATATTCTGGATGTAAATTTTCATTCAAATTTTATAAGATCTGATCTCCTGACTAATACAAATATATTATAATATTTTCTTATAATTATGGCTAAATATATGCACTTTAGCCATATAATAATCAACCTTCTACTGTAATAAAAATGTTCTGCATGCACGGAAGGACACCTGTTAATTATTTAATTTTGAACTATATCTTGTATCTTTATATTGTTATTCGTAATTATTGTAGAACAATTAAAACTTAAAATATGTCACTTACCGAGAAAATTTCCGGAGATCTTATAAATGCCATGAAAGGCAAGGATAAAGTCGCTCTTGAGGCGATCAGGGCAGCAAAAACCGCATTCCTGCTTGCCAAATCCGAAAAAGGTCAGGATACAGCATTAACCCCAGAAGAGGAATTAAAGATAATTCAGAAGCTGGTCAAGCAGAGAAGGGAATCTGCGGCCATATATAAAGAGAATAACCGGCTGGATCTTTATGATAAAGAGGTTGCCGAAGCAGATGTCCTGGAAAAATACCTGCCTGCAAAGATGGGTGAAGCCGAGCTTGAGAAAGTACTGAAGGACATCATTGCAAGAGTGGGCGCTATTTCTCCTTCTGATATGGGAAAAGTCATGGGTTTTGCCACAAATGAGCTTGCAGGGAAAGCTGACGGGAAGGAAATCTCGGCAATAGTCAGGAAGCTGCTTGGATAAATGGAGTCACATTAGGTTAGTGCATTTGTCGGGGTTTTGTTGTACATTTGCAAACAAAACACATATATGGGAAGGTCGCAGGAAACATCCAATAAAAAGGAAGTAAGAAATAAGAAAGAGAAAAAGAGAAAAGAAAAAGAGCAGAAGCGCGCTAAGAAGAAAAGTGAAGGGAAGAAAAGCAGCTTCGAGGATATGATTGCGTATGTCGATGAATTCGGTAAGATCTCCTCAACTCCTCCCGACCCTGATAAAAAAAAGACAGTCATTCTGGCTGAAAATATTGAATTGAATATAACCAGGAATAATCCGGAAACTGGTCCCGACTATATACGAAAGGGAGTTGTTACTTTCTTCAATGATTCAAAAGGTTATGGATTTATCCGCGACCTGGAATCACATCAGAGTGTTTTCGTTCACATAAATAACCTTCTCGAACCTGTAAAGGAAAACAACGTCGTCATATTTGAAATCGGTAAAGGGCCCAAGGGTCCTTCTGCCTTGAATGTCAAACTATTTAAGGAATAAAGTCATTATCAGGATTATTTGACTACCTTTGCACCCTTATTAACAAAGTGATTCCTTTAAAGCCGGGATAAAAATCCTTCGCTCCCGGAAGCACACCATAAAACATTTAAATGATAAATTTTGAAGAGATGGGATTTACTCCCGGTATACTGAAAGCTATTCAGGAACTGGGATTTGAACAACCCATGCCGGTACAGGAAAAAGTAATCCCTCTGATGCTTGGAGACGAATGTGATATTATCGCCCTTGCGCAGACAGGTACAGGAAAAACAGCAGCTTTCGGGCTGCCTCTGGTTCAGGCAACTGATACGGAAACAAACAGCACTCAGGCATTAATACTTTGCCCTACTCGCGAACTATGCATGCAGATAGCAGGTGATCTTTCCGACTATTCCAGATATACAGGCAAGCTGAATATTCTTGCAGTATACGGAGGCGCAAGTATTGATAACCAGATAAGAGGATTAAAGAAAGGTGCACATATTATCGTTGCCACGCCGGGAAGGCTGATTGATCTGATTGGCAGGAGAGCGGCAAAGCTGAATAATGTCAGCACAGTAATACTCGATGAAGCTGACGAAATGCTCAATATGGGATTCCTTGACAGCATAAATGAAATCCTGGAGGAGGTTCCGAAAGAAAGAAGAACACTTTTGTTCTCAGCAACCATGTCCTCGGAAATTGCATCTATTGCCAGGAAATACATGAATGATCCGATTGAAATTACTATTGGAACAAAGAATTCATCTGCCGAAAATGTCAGTCATGCTTATTATCTGGTGCATGCAAAAGACAAATACAAGGTACTTAAACGTATTGCTGACTTTGAACCTGATATATACGCAATTGTTTTTTGCCGTACTCGCATAGAAACTCAGGATATTGCATCAAAACTGATTAATGACGGTTACAATGCCGATGCGCTCCATGGAGATCTTTCCCAGGCACAGCGGGACACTGTAATGCAGAAATTCAGGTTAAAGAATCTTCGTATCCTGGTGGCAACTGATGTTGCGGCGCGCGGCCTGGATGTGGATGATCTTACTCATGTTATTAATTTCAGCCTGCCCGATGATCCGGAAATTTATTTACACAGATGCGGCCGTACAGGCAGAGCTGGTAAAACAGGAATATCCATTTCACTGGTACACCTGAGGGAGAAGCAAAACCTTCAGAGGATAGTAAGAATGGTCAAAAAGCCTTTTAAGGCCATGCCTATTCCTACAGGAAGTGAGATATGCGGAAAACAGCTTTCCAGCTGGGTAACCAAACTTGAAACTGTTTCAACTGATCATCAGGAGATTGAAAAACTATTACCAGAAATAAAATTGAAACTGTCAGGACTTGACAGAGAAGAGCTTCTAAAAAGAGTAATTTCTCTTGAATTTGACAGATTCCTTGATGATTACCGTCATGGTGAAGACCTGATTGATCCCATAACTGAAAAAGACAGCAGCTTTGAAAGATCAGACAAAAGAGGTTCCCGTGTACAATACACCGGTATACCCGGAACAGCTTATTGAACTGGTAAATACAAACACGCACAGCAGAAAAATACCGATCGGAAAGATCGATCTTTTAAAGTCCTTCTCCTTTTTTGAAGTTGAAGCCAGCCATGCCGATGATCTTATCGTAGCATTGAATAATGCAAAATTCAATAATAAAAGAGTTGCCGTGGAGATCGCCCAGGAAAAGAGTGATAAACCGGCCAGAAACAGGTATAATGACAGAAAGCCGGCTAAATGGTCGTACAGGAAGCAGGAAAAGAAAAGAAAGAAAAAGCCATATAGAGCTGTATCAATCAGCTAATTGAAACTTTAAAGTAAACTTAGATCCCTTATTCGGAGCAGAGTTCACTGAAATTGTGCCATCATGATTTTGCATTATCTGCTTTGACAAGCTTAATCCTATCCCTGAACCATTTTCTTTGGTTGTATAAAATGGTACAAAAATATCCTCGGTAATATCATTGGATATCCCAATTCCATTATCTTCAACCTGAATTAATATACCCCCATCGCCATAAAATGCTTTCAAGTGAATAGTTCCGTTTTTCTTATTGGATAAAGCTTCGCTGGCGTTCTTTATCAAATTGATTAGCACTTGTTCAATCTGGGCATAATCTGCGACTATTGCAATATCTTCAGGATAAACACTTACAACAATCTTTAAGTTATTTGGAATATTTGATTCCATGAGAAGTTTGCATTTCCGGAACAGATTATCAATATGGAATTTGCTTAAATCAGGTTTTGGTAATGACGTTAAGCTTCTGTATTTATCAACAAAATCTAATAACCCCTTTCCTGTTTCTTCTATGGTATTCAATCCGGAAAGTGTTTTAGAAACTATTTGATGATCAATTTTTTCCAACGGAACCGGGTTTTTATCGTCCTTCTTTTTAAAGTACCCTGAAATCACCGATGTAAGAGAGGTAATCGGACTTATGGAATTCATGATTTCATGGGTTAACACCCGTACCAGTCTTTGCCAGCTATCCAATTCTTTTTTATCAAGTTCATTGGTAATGTCCTGAAAAGATATCAGTTTTATTACATTGCTTTCATATTTCAGTTCCGTGGCTTTTATTAAAATACTTTGTAAAAGATTGTTTATGTTCATTTTATGCAATATCTCCTGCCCCGGTTTTATAGTATGAATAATTTTAAACATTTCATCATTCATAGTTTTAAAAGAAGATAGTTGCCAGGGTTGTTGAACGTTTAAATATCTTTTTGCAACCCTGTTATAAATTCCTATCGTGCCATCCATATCAAATGATAAAAGTCCAATGTCAACATGGTCAACCACACTCTGTAAGAAATTGCTCGTTCTCTCATTTTCAATTTTAGCATTCTGAATGACAATATTGACCTGATTCATTTTGTTATGTAGTTTTTTGAATGAAGTATTCATAGCCTTTCCAGAAAACCGAACGGATGTATCATGATCCAGAACCGCTGAAAAGAATTTTTCCAGATCTGCATTTGTTTTGTTAACCTGATTTACAAGCATATAAGCTTGAAACAGTATCAGAAAAATCACACCTGCCAGGGTAAAATAGTATCCACGATCAAGATGTTGTAACACTATTCCTAATGCAACACAGGTTAATACAATAATAGTTACCCGTAAAAGAACATTGATGAAGAATTTATTTAATACCATGATTGTTATTTTCTAAAGGTTATACTTTTGCATTTTATTATACATTGTCTGTCTTGCTAATCCCAACTCTTTTGAAGCTTTCAGAACACTTCCATTATTGTTACTCAGAGCAATTTGCAAGGCTTGTTTTTCTATCTCAGCAAAAGTTGGTGATTTTTCCTGATCAGATATTTGTTGTGTTGAATGTGAGAGTATAAAATCGTCCGGCGTTAAAATATCAGAATCACTTAGTATAACCGCCTTTTCTATAGTATGCCTTAGTTCTCTCACATTTCCCGGCCAGTTGTAATCCATGAGTTTGTCAAGGGTCTTGCTGTTAAATTTTAAAGAAAATTTCTCGTATTTGTTTGCATACTCCTTTAGGAAATACTCGGCAAGCAAAATAATATCTTCACCCCGGTCACGCAAAGGAGGTATTCCAATCACAATTGTGTTTATCCTGTAATATAGATCCTCGCGAAAGAGATTCTTTGCGACCATTTCTTCAAGATTTTTATTGGTTGCACAAATAAGCCGGATATCAAAAGGGATTGGAGTTTTTGAACCTACTTTATGAATAACACGATTTTGAATGGCTGTAAGCAGTTTTGATTGCATAGAAAGAGTAAGGTTGCCTATTTCATCTAAAAACAGTGTGCCGCCTGAAGCCGTCTCAAACCACCCGGTTTTATCTTCCCTGGCATCGGTAAATGCCCATTTAATATGCCCAAACATTTCACTCTCAAATAATGATTCAGTTATTGTGCCTATGTCAATGCTGATAAAGACTTCATCGGTTCTGCGCGAATTATTATGGATCTCTTTTACAATTAATTCTTTCCCGGTACCATTCTCGCCCATAACTAAAACATTTGCATCTGTCCTGGCTACCTTTTTCATTACCTGCAGTACATTTCCCATTGGCTGTGATTTCCCAATCAAAGGAGTATATTGTTTACTAATTCCTTTGTTTATCTGCTTTTGTCTGTCGCGGAGCTTTTTATTCTCAATCTTTGATTGCCTGAGTTTAAAAGCAGACTGCATGGTGGTAATAAGTTTATTATTGTCCCATGGCTTGACTACAAAATCAGTGGCGCCTTCTTTTATAGCCTTTACAGCCAGATTAACATCGGAATAAGCAGTTATCATCACCACAGCGGCTAACGGATCTGATTTTAGTATACGATTGAGCCAGTATATACCTTCATTGCCTGTATTTACTCCAGCTGAAAAGTTCATGTCCAATAAGATAATATCAATCTTTGTTCATGTAACTGATAATTTGATTAGGATTTGATATACCTGCAATACTTTCAAATTCAGGTTCAAGCAATTGAATCAATGCTTTCAAAACCTGTTTATGATCGTCAACAATCAACAATTTGCCATTCATCTTATATGCCTCTGATTTTATGTGTCTCTGTAATCGATAATCATGAATAAGAAATTAGAACCCTGTTTGAAAATCAATTTATTTACCCCATCCCCAAGGGGAGTAAATTGATTTTCTTCGCTCCCCTTGGGGCCCGGGGTAAACGAAGAAAATCAACGAGCCTTTATACATGAATACTGTCTATATATTGGACATTATATGTCCTTATAAACTAATTTTCAGAAAGTAATAAATACTGGTATGGTAATTGAAAATTACAGTTGAAATTCTTAAATTGTAATTAATATGAGTTAATATGATTAAGAACTACTTTAAAATAGCCCTCCGGAATATCAAAAGGAATTACACATTCTCAATTCTGAATATAAGCGGAATGGCCATAGGCATGGCAGGTGCACTTTTGCTACTCTTATGGGTACAATATGAAATAAGTTGGGACAGATTCCATAAAAATGGTGATCGTTTATATCGTGTGCTAGTAAACCATACTTATAACGATGGACGATTGGTCCAGGAAGCTTTTACACCTGTTCCGCTGGCGGCTGCTTTGAAAGAAGAATATCCTGAAATCATAAGGTCTTCGAGATACCTGAAATATAAAATGGCATTACCGAAAGGAGATGAATTAATAAATGAAGAAATTTCTTTTGTTGATAAGGACTTTTTTAAAATGTTCAATATTGAGTTTATCCGCGGTGACAGAAATAGCGCTTTGACCGGACCTCACGATCTCATTATTACAGAAGAAATTGCACACAAATACTTCGCCGATGAAGATCCGGTTGGTAAAACATTGATATCTATGGGTACTGTATTGACGATCACTGGAGTCGCAAAGAGTTTTCCACACAATAGTCTTGTCCAATTCGGTCTTTTACTTCCTTTTGAGTTTTTAACGGAACCTGAATCGCAAGTAAAATTAATAAATGATTGGAACCATGTTTCTGGTCCTTCCTTTATTGAACTTGACAAAGGAGCAGATAATAAATTAGTTGAAGATAAAATTAAGGGTATTATAGAAAGAAATAGGAAAGATATAAATGCGGAGATTTTCCTTCAAAACATAAAAAAGATTCATTTGTATTCTGCCGGAAAATATGCCGGCGAATCTTTCTACCTTGGCAGTATTAACTATATCAGACTTGCGAGCCTGGTTGCTTTTTTAATTCTCACTATTGCCTGTATCAACTTTATGAACCTTTCCACCGCACAATCATCCGGGAGGGCCAAGGAAATCGGAGTACGTAAAGTAGGCGGGGCAAACAAAGGAAAAATAATCTTCCAGTTTTTAGGGGAATCTCTGTTGATTGTATTTGTGGCCCATGTAATTGCCATGATTCTTGTTGAATTGCTGTTGCCCGGCTTTAACAATATTATGTATCACGGAAATACCAAGGTGGAAGTCAACTATCAAAGTGTGGGTTTATATGTTGGCTTAATCACCGTTGTATTGTTTTGCGGATTATTGGCCGGAAGTTACCCGGCATTCTATTTGTCTTCTTTAAAACCATTGGATACCATTAAGGGTGTTATTAATAAAAATCCCGGTAACGCACGATTCAGAAGAATTCTGGTCATTTCCCAGTTCACACTCTCTTTCCTGTTTATCATATGCACTTTAATTGTCAGAAGCCAGATCAACTATATACAAAACAAAAACGTTGGCCTTAATATAGATAATATCGGTTATTTTGGATTCACTAATGGTATACAACGGGAAACTTTAAAAAATGAACTCAGCAACAATCCTGATATAGAAAGTGTAACGGTTACAGGCCAATATGTTCTTAATAATTGGTCAACTGCAAGCGGTGTAAATTGGAAAGGGAAGAAGGAAGGTGAAGACGTCTCGTTTAGTGTTCTGAATGCTGACAAGGATTATGCCAAAACCTTTCAGCTTGAGCTCAAAGAGGGGAGTTTTTTATCTACCAACGAATTTTCAACTGATACTACAGTAATTGTGGTCAATGAAAAAGCAGCAGAAATCATGGGTTTTAAGAATCCCATCGGGGAAGTGATATCAGATAGAAATGGATTGAAATTCAGCATTATTGGAGTAGTGAGAGATTTTCACTTTAAATCGTTACGCTCTGCAATTGAACCGCTTGTAATAACACCAATACCTCCATCTACACCAGGTGGTATTTGTTACATAAGAATGAAACCTGATCATATCAGCTCAATAGTAAATTATATCAGGAATTTTTTAAAATCATATAATCTTGATAATACTCTGGATTTTGGATTTCTCAAAGATGATTATAATAGCATATACATAATTGAACAAACAGCAGGCGTTTTCTTAGGTTATTTAACTTTCCTGGCAATCATCATTTCATGTCTCGGTCTTATAGGATTATCTGCCTTTATGACTGTACGCAGGACAAAAGAGATCGGGATAAGGAAAACGCACGGGGCAAAACCAATTGAAATATTCTCCATGTTGTCAAAAGAATATATTGGATTAGTTACTATTTCATTTATAATTGCCTGTCCTTTTGCATGGTTTGCCACTAATATGTGGCTTCAGAGTTATGCGTACCGTATAAAAATGAGCTGGTGGTTATTTGCCGTGGCATGGGTCATTGTAATGGTGATCACTATGCTGACAGTGGGTTTCCAATCGTATAGAGCGGCAAGTAAGAATCCGGTTGAAGCTCTGAGGTATGAATAGGAGAATAATGAAAATGGCCTCGTAAATATTTGATTTACAAGGCCGTTTTATTTACTCAGTCGGGGTGAGAAGACTCGAACTTCCGGCCCCTACGTCCCGAACGTAGTACGCTACCAACTGCGCCACACCCCGATAATAAATGAACTTCTTTTACCCACGTCCTGAATCCCGAGTACTCGGGACTACCAACTGTTCTATACCCTTTAGTTTATCCGGCAGGCAAAATTAATAAAATTTTGCAATCTTTACATTCTTAACCAACCGTTTAAATGACCAGCAATAACCGGATATACTCAATTGATATAATGCGGGGACTTACCCTGCTCCTGATGCTCTTTGTCAATGACCTGAACATGGAAGTTGCCCCATCATGGCTTGGCCATATGCCTGCCGATTTTGACGGTATGGGCCTGGCCGACTGGGTATTCCCGGGCTTTCTCTTCATCGTTGGAATGGCTATCCCCTTTGCATTCTCCAAGAGATTTTTACAAGGACAATCCTTAATCGACATAAGCCGGCACATACTGATCAGGTCTCTCAGCCTTATTATTATAGGAGTTCTGATGCTTAATACCGGCAGGGTTGATCCTGAGCTGACTGGCATGAGTAAAAACCTCTGGGCCCTTCTTATGTATATTGCCGTCTTTCTCTTCTGGAATGATTACCTTGATAAGGATAGAAAGATCTTCACAATTACAGGATTCAAGCTGGCAGCGCTTGGGATCTTTATATTTCTGGTCTTTAAATTCCAATCGGGTCAGCCTGAAAATAATGGCTCCCTAATAACAAGCTGGTGGGGTATCCTGGGACTTATAGGCTGGGCCTACCTTGTGTCTGCTTTTACATATGTCCTCTGCCGAGATTCAATATGGAAAACAGCACTTATTACATTCTTCTTCCTTGTATTGAATATACTTTCCTGCAGGGGAATGCTTGGATTCCTTGATCCTGTTGAACCATTCTTAGGAATAATAATTCAGGGGAATAATCCATTAATAGTATTGACAGGCTTGATTGCGGGGCTGATAATAAAAAAAATACCCTCAAATGAGTATAAATCCATCATCCTGATATTTATTGGATTGGGTCTTTTCTGCCTGACTTCAGGATTTATACTGCAAAAATGGTTTCTAATTTCAAAGATTCAGGCTACTCCCAGCTGGGGAATGATCTGTTCCGGTATCAGCTTTTTGGTATTCATCCTAATTTACTGGATAGTAGATGTAAAAGAAAAGAAAGGTTGGGCAAAATTCCTGAAGCCTGCCGGAGAAAACTCTCTTACAACTTATCTTGCCCCGGATATTCTGTATTATATAATATGGATGACCGGGATCCCTATACTCATTTACAAGCAATCATCAGAACCTTTGGTCGTTATTATAGGTTCATTGGTCTGGGCTCTCCTTATGGTAGGACTTACAGCTTTGCTGGCACGTATTAATATCAAGCTCAGGATCTGATTATTCAGATCTGCTCATTGAAAACGGATAGGCATCTTCCGAAATGCCTCTGTTTCTATTTGGCTCCGGTCCCATTTTGAAAATAAGCTTCCCTCCTTTCAGCAGCTCATCATGCCTGATGAAATTCCTGTCAATTAACTTGCCATTGAGCTTAATATCCTGAATATAAATACTTTGCTTATTATTCCCAGGAGCTTCTATTTCAAGCACCTCGCCATTCTCAAGATGAAGAGTTGCTCTGTTAAACAGTGGCGATCCGAAAACATATTCCCCGGTTGCGGGAGTAACAGGATAAAAGCCAAGAGCTGAAAGGACATACCACGCTGATGTCTGACCATTGTCCTCATCTCCGCAATAACCATCAGGTGTATAGTTGTAAAGCTTATCCAGTACCTCCCGTACCCGGTACTGGGATTTCCATGGCTCACCTGCATAATTATAGAGATAGATCATATGCTGTATGGGCTGATTGCCATGTGCATAATTGCCCATATTCATGATCTGCATCTCGCGTATTTCATGTATCACAACTCCATAATAAGAATAATCGAAAACAGGAGGTACCTCGAAGACCGAATCAAGTTTTGCGATGAATCCTTCCTTCCCACCCATCAGATCAATCAGTCCTTTTACATCCTGGAAAACGCTCCAGGTATAATGCCAGCTGTTGCCTTCACAGAAGGCATCTCCCCATTTAAATGGGCTGAAAGGTGTTTGAAAGGTTCCGTCCTCATTTCTTCCCCTCATTAGGTTTCGGCCTGTATCGAAGACGTTTTTATAATTCATTGCTCTCTTTGCAAAAAGATCCGTTTCTTCCCGGGGTCGGTTAAGTTCCCTGGCAAGCTTCCAGATACAGAAATCAGCATAAGCATATTCAAGAGTACGTGCCGCACTCTCATTTATGTTCACATTATAAGGCACATAGCCAAGCTTGTTATAATATTCAGCCCCCATTCTGCCAACTGAAGATACTGGTCCCACTCCCTCTGTATTCTTCAGAATTGCTTCATACAGTTTTTCAATATCATATCCCTTTATACCTTTTAAATATGAGTCTGCAATAATTGATGCAGAATTGGATCCTATCATACAGTCGCGATGACCGGGACTTGCCCATTCAGGAAGCCATCCGCTTTCCTTATAGGTATTTACAAGGCCTTCCATAATATGTGAATTAAGTTCAGGGTACATCAGGGTTGTAAATGGGAAAAGAGCCCTGAATGTATCCCAGAAACCGGTATCGGTGAACATATAACCCGGAAGAACCTCCCCATTATATGGACTGTAATGAATGATCTTATTCTCCTTGCTGATCTCATAAAAGCTCCTGGGGAACAGCAGCATCCTGTAGAGGCATGAATAAAATGTCCTTTGCTGATCAGCAGTCCCTCCTTCAATCTTTATCCTGCTGAGCTGATCATTCCAGGCTTTTTTTGCCTCGGTCCTTACCTGCTCAAAGTCTTTTGCATCAGTTTCGCGGACAAGGTTTAACATAGCCTGGTCGGGGCTAATAAAGGATGAAGCTGTCTTAATGTTTATCTGTTCACCTCTCCTGGTACGGAAACCAAGGATTGCACCTGTATGATCACCCTCTGCCACAAGATCCGAAGAACTGAGCTTATCCCCGTTCCATGTGAAAGTCGATGTAAAGTCCCTTTCGAAAGTGACAACAAAATAGTTGTGGAAATTGTCCGGAACTCCTCCCCGGTTATTCCTGCAATATCCTATAACCATCCTCTCCGAGGGAATGATCTTCACCATTGAACCTTCATTGAATCCGTCAATGATGATAAAGGAGGAATCACTTTCAGGGAACGTGAACCTGAACAAAGCTGTTCTCTCTGTTGGTGTTACTTCGGCTGTCACATCATAATCAGCAAGATATACACTGTAATAATATGGTTTGACTATTTCCGATTTATGTGAGAACCATGATGCTCTCTCTTTTTCTCCATATTTGATTGATCCGGTTATTGCCATAAGCGAAAATGCGGCATAGTCGTTGATCCATGGGCTCGGCTGGTGGGTTTGCTTAATACCCATTATCTTGTAATCATTATAGGTATATGACCATCCGTTGCCCATGATACGTGTTTGAGGAGACCAGAAATTCATGCCCCATGGCAAAGCAATGGCAGGGTATGTGTTACCATTCGACAATTGATATTCTGAATCGGTTCCCATCAAAGGATTAACAAGTTCAACAGGATCAAAATCTACATCGGTTTTACTTTCTGAACAACCAGTATAAAATAAAATCAGGATTATAAATCCGCACCAGCGATTGTTTTGACTTAAAATCATTTTCAAATTATATAATTTTCAAATTGATCAATTTCTCAAATACTTTTTCCGGGGTCAGCCAATTCATGCAGGCAAAATCACCCCTTTGGCATTTTCCTTTACCATAAATTGTGCAGGGCCGGCAGGTAAGTTCCTCTGCAGGTATCCTTATAGCAAATTCGTCAGGCTCCTGCCATGCTCCAAAACCAGTTATGGGATCAGTGCCACCCCAGATTGAAACGACTTTTGTCCCGGAGAGTGCAGCCATATGCATATTTGATGAATCCATAGAGATCATGAAATCGAGCCTGCTCATCAAGGCAAGTTCTTCGCTGAGGTTTAGTCGACCAACAACAAGGTATGATCCAGGAATCTTTTCATGTAAGGAATTCAATCGTTCATAATCTTCAACACCCCCAAACAGCCAGTACTTTACTCCATTTTTCTCAGAAATTATATTCAGCAGCCTGATCATGTTTTCTTCAGGCCATGATTTCAGCTCATGTTTTGCATAGGGCGCCACCCCAATGTTTGATACACTCATTGTCAGGGGTAAACCTGATACTTTCTCAATAGCTTCAGAAGCAGGGATTATAGATTGCCGTGTTTCAGGAATAACCATAAATCCTGCTTTAGCGAAAACGTCGCAATATCTTTCAACCGAATGTTTTAACCTTTTCCTGTTTTTTCCTTTTATCACCTGCTTCTTTTCGGCTCTTCCTTTATCTATCACATAGACCTGCGATCCCGACATGCTGATGATCCATCTCAGTATCTTTGATCTTAGAACATCATGAAGATCAATTACATGATCAATTTTATCATATTTCTTCAGGTCACGGGAAAGACGGATAATTCCAAAAAGGCCTTTATGTCTTCCTGTAAAATCCGGTAAAAAGAGGTGCAAATCCTTAATTGAGGAAAAAAACGGGGCAAAAACAGGTCTTGTCACCAGGGTTATCTCAATATCAGGATATTTCTTCCTTAATGCAGTGATCACAGGTGTGGTCAGGGCGACATCACCCATTGCCGATGTCCTGATTACAAGAAGATGCATTTCAATATTTTTCGTAAGATTTTTCTTCGGTCAGGCCTGACGATGTTCTGAGGTTTATTTCCCTCTTCAGCTGAGCCCTTTTATCGTTTCTGAAATAAACTGAACGGGCTGTCTTAATAAAATCCTCATTGAAATCCTTTTTACGCTCTAGGTCGCGGATATGATCCTCAATATCCCATAATTCGTAATTTATCTCGTACAGTG
Organism: Bacteroidia bacterium; assembly: GCA_026391215.1. GTDB lineage: Bacteria > Bacteroidota > Bacteroidia > Bacteroidales > VadinHA17 > LD21. Next base: position 30,000 of record JAPLDX010000017.1, on the reverse strand, counting down.
CTTTGTACAGCGGATCAGAAGTATCCAATATTGATGATGCCGTTTTGACCAGCTCATCAAATTCCTTTTTCAGGTTTATTAGCTTGTCCTTATCTTTTATCCGTTCAAGCTTTATCTGAAGAATTGTGAGTTTATCTATTATCTCGCCGTTAGAGACTTCGATTTTCATAAATGACATTTATTATTCAAATGTAACAAAATTAATCACAAGCACTCACCCCCCCAAGCCCCCCTCTCTGCTGAAGCAAAGAGGGGGGATGTGATTGATTTACAGTTTAATAGCCTCCTTCCTTGCTTCAGCAGGGAAGGGGGTTGGGGGATGGGTACATGGGTTTTCAGTAAGGATCCACATCAATCGCTATCCTCAGGGAGGTTGCTCCCTTTTCTTTTTCAAGCCTGTCAATAGATTCCAGGATCATCTGCCTGGCCTTTGCTGCAGGTTTTTCCTTCTCAATTTTCAGAAGTATGGTTTTTATGTACCACAGCTGAATCCTCGATATAATCGGGAACTCAGGACCAAGAACCCTCCTGCCGAAAGTAGCTTTAAGATCGTTCCCAAGTATATCAGCATACTTATTCAATAAAGCCTTATCCTTATGTTTTATGCTTATCCTTATTAATCTGCTAAAAGGGGGATAATAGAAATTCTTTCTCTCTTCCGCCTGGAGACGGAACATAGTCAGATAATCATGCAGCAGTACCAGTCGTATGATTTTATTTGCGGGATCTGATGTCTGAATCACTACTTTACCTTGTTTCTGTCTTCGTCCTGCCCTTCCGCTGACCTGTTCCATCAGCTGGTAGCTTCTTTCATGAGCCCTGAAGTCCGGGAAGTTCATAAGATTATCGGCATTAAGTATCCCGACAACTGTAAGATTTTCAAAATCAAGCCCTTTAGAAATCATCTGGGTACCGATAAGTATATCTGTACGATGCTCTTCAAAAGCCTGGATGATCCTGTTAAATGAGTTTCTGGTTCTTGTTGTATCCTGGTCCATTCTTGCCACACGGGCATCAGGAAAAACAATTTTAATCTCATCCTCAATCTTTTCAGTGCCGAATCCTCTTGTAGCAAGTCCGGGATAACTACAGCCGTCGCACTTTGACGGCACTGGGGAGGTATATCCGCAATAATGGCAGACAAGCCGGTTCAGTGTCTTATGGTATGTAAGATTTACCGCACACTGAATACATACAGGTATCCATCCGCATTCAGGACACTCAATGTATGGAGAAAATCCCCTTCGGTTCTGAAAGAGAATGACCTGTTCATTCCTCCCAAGTGCCCGGTCCACAGCTTCAAGCAGTTCAGGAGTAAAATGCGAAACCATCAGTTTTTTCCTGTATGCCTCACGGGTATTTGCGATAATGATCTCTGGCAGCTTTATCAGCCCGTATCTCTCCTTTAATTCAGCATATCCGTATTTTCCGTTAACAGCATTATTGTAACTCTCAATGGAGGGAGAAGCAGATCCCAGAAGCGTTTTTGCCTTATGGAGGGCCGCCAGCATTATTGCAGAGTCGCGTGCATGATACCTTGGTGCTGGATCATGCTGCTTATACGATGTATCATGTTCCTCATCAATAATCACAAGTCCGAGGTTGCTGAAAGGCAAGAATAATGAGGACCTTACTCCAAGGATAAGTCTGTACCCGGTATCAGGATTTTTATCGGCCACACGATTCCATATTTCCACTCTCTCCTGCTCATTAAAACGGGAATGATAGATTCCGGTGACAGGTCCGAAATGCTTTTGCAGCCTCAGGATTATCTGCGTGGTCAGGGCAATTTCAGGAAGCATGTAAAGAACCTGTCTCCCTTGCTTTAGCTGTTCCTCAATAAGATGAATATATATTTCTGTTTTGCCGCTGGATGTCACTCCATGAAGCAATACAATATCTTTTTCCTTGAATGAATTACAAATAGAATTGAATGCTACTCGTTGACTATCACTTAATTGCCTTAAAGGTTCATTCATATTCCCATAATCTTTCAGTCTTCCCACCTCAAGATTGACTGCAGCAAGGATCCTTTTTTTTATAAGAGGTTTAAATATCCCGGCAGATGATCCAGATTCTTTCAGCAGCAATGATTTACGCAGGGGTATGATGTCTGAGTCTGAATTATATCCTGTTAAATGAAGATAGGCAGTCAGTATCTTGAATTGCCCGGGTGATCTTGCCAGCTTGTCCAGAATTTCATTCAATTCTATATCAGAGAATTTAGCTGCCAGCTCAATAAATGTTTCTTTCCTGGGCTTATATTTTTCAGTCAGCGGTGTAGAGGTTTCTCCTGACGGGAATAATGCTGCCGGAACTGCAGCCTTCATCACTTCTCCCTCGGAACACATGTAGTAGTCTGATATCCATTGCCAGTGATCAAGCTGCCTTTCATTTACAAGGGGTACAGGGTCAAGCACTTCCATTACCGGTCTGATATTTTTAAATCCCGGGGTGTTGTTGTGAACCCTGCAGATGATTCCTGAATAAATCTTCCTGTTGCCGAGCTGAACACGTACTCTTACACCTGGTAATACTGACTGAGAAAGATGTTCCGGGATACTGTATGTAAATCTTCCTCTTACCGCAAGGGGCAAAATAATATCTGCAAAACTGTAGGGCATATATGAAAGCTTCATGCAAAGTAAGAATAAAAACCTTTATAACCTCATCCCCTGCCCCCTTCTCCCAAGAGAGAAGGGGTGTAAATTACTTATAACTAGCTATTTAGTCTATAGAATTTAGCTTCCCCCTCTCTCCTGGGAGAGGGGGACATGAGGGGGTGAGGCGAATGAAAAAGAAGGGGGCTATGGTAGTTATTGTGAGGATTGAGGAGTACGCGTCCTAATTCGGTTTTATAAACGACGACATCACCGTAATCAGATGTTCCTTACGTATTGGCTTAATAAGGCAGGCGTCGCATCCTGCCTGCAGAATAATATCTTTATCATTCTCGAATATGAATGCTGTCTGCGCAATAATTGGGATGTCCCTGCTTATCTTCCTTATCTCCTGTGTCACTTCAATTCCGTTCATTTCGGGCATCTGCATATCGAGTACAACAATATCCAGATCATGGGTGTCTTTGATAATTTCAATAGCTTCAACGCCTGAGCGGGCAGTTATGACATTTATTCCAGTATCTAGAAGTATCCTTTTAAGGTATATAAGCACATCCTTGTTGTCGTCAACAAGAAGGCATTTTTTTGAACTCCAGTTCAGGGGTCCTTCCTGCTGGTTCTTAAATAAAGCCTTTAACTTTGCTTTGGTGCTTCCCGCCGGCCTGTAAGGAATTGAGAAGCTGAACTCAGAACCGACACCCTTCTCCGACTGAACAAAGATTTTGCCACCCATTCTTTCAATAACCTCCTTCGCCAGCGTCAGCCCTATTCCAAGTCCTTCAAACGGACGATGATGACCATCAATTTCCTGCCGGAATTCTTCAAAAATATGTCCCAGGTTTTCCTTATTAATGCCTATTCCTGTATCCTTGATCTTGAAGATAAGATCTTCATTTTCCCTATAGTAAGAAAATTCTATTGAACCATCAAGAGTAAATTTCACGGCATTATCCATCAGATGCGTCAATACTCTCTTAAGCCATATCCTGTCAGTAAATATAAGATCACTATCTTCTTCAAACTGATCCTTTAAATTCAGTATTATTGGTTTTTCGTTCCGTTTTATTCCCTTTTTAGCTTCTTCAACTACTTCATTAACAATGCTATTCACAGATGCTTCCTCATATGTGATCTCAATCTGCGAACTTTCAAGCCTTGAAAGATCAATTATGTCACCTATGATCTGAAGCAGTTTCTCACTGTTATGGTTAATATGTTCAATGTATTCTTTTTTAGCTTCAGTGGATAAATCATCTTCAAGAAGAAGGTTGGAAAATCCAACCACGCTATTCAGCGGTGTTCTTATTTCATGCGATATATTGGCCAGAAAGCTGGATTTGAGCCTGTTGCTCATTTCAGCTTCAAGATTGGCTTTTATAAGTTCTTCATGGACCTGCTTGAGCCTGGTTGTATCACGTGAAATAGTAAGTGCTCCGAAAATCTCTCCGGCTTCGTCCCTTACAACTACTGACCGGGTCGAAAGATTAACATAATGTCCATCCTTATGCCTCAGCTTTACTTCGCTGACAAAGATCCCTTTTTCTCTCAGCCCATTCATTCTTTTTTTAGGATATTCAGAATCATCGGGATGGATAAAATATGCCGGATCAGTAGTATGATATGACTCCACGTCATATCCGATAACTGAATAAAATGCAGGATTAGCATATTTCAGGTTCCATTCTTTGTCATAAAAAGAGATACCATCATCTGCTGACTGAATCAATTTCCAGAAGAACTTATCAGATTCGTAATACTTTTTATTCAGAAGATCCTTCTGGATCTCAAGTTCCTTGTTTGTTTTCTGAAGCTTAATGTTAATCTCTTCAATCCTTTCATTTCTGTTCGTGAGTTCCCGGTTGATTTTTTTCAGCTTTATGGAAAAGAATATTATTCCGGCACAGATTATAAGCAGAGCTCCAATGATTGTAAGAAGCAAATGAAGAAATGGTGTCGTAATTGCCTGGGGTGCAGTGGCAGCTGAGCCAAATACCTGGCCCGTTACAGCAACCATGAATAACAATATAGCTAAAGCAGGCAGAAAGCTGCCATATTTCTTTTTCAGACTATCCCAACTACCTTTCATCATTATTGCATTCGCTACTAAATAATAGGAATATTCCCCTTATTTCCAATAATAAGACCGGGGGCAAATTTATGTATTCATAAGATAAATATGTCTTATATTTTTCACAAAAAATGTTAAATTGCAGGTAGATAATCAGGGATAGACGTCTGTCATGGATGGAAAGATATAAATTAATGACCTACAACAGGAAATATAACAATGAGGAAATAACAGTATACTGGAAGCCTGATGCCTGTGTACATGCATCATACTGTTACAGGGAGCTTATTGAAGTGTTTGACCCGGGAAAGAGACCATGGGTTAACATGGAGGGAGCACCAACAAGCCTGATTATAGAAACAGTTAATTTATGCCCTACTGAAGCTCTTACATGGAAGTGGAATGATGATGAGAAGAATAAAACAGTTGGCGGAGAGCATACCAATCATATTAAGTTCCGAAGACCTGAACTGATGGATCAGGATCAACCAGCGCATACTGAGAATCCTGTCGTTGTAAAAATCATGAAGGACGGGCCGATAGTCATCAAGGGCAATTTTACAATAAAATACGACGACGGGAATATAAAAGAGGTAAAGGAAAGCCTGGTTTCATTTTGCAGGTGTGGTGAAAGCAAACAAATGCCTTTTTGTGACGGATCACATAGAAAAAGGTGATCTCTTACCTGGCGACAACATGAAAGCAGCCCTGCTTAATCTCATAAGTTGCCCAGCATCTTTTTTCTTCCCTTAACTGCCAGATAACCTCTGCCAGTGCTTCCTTCAGATAATATTTATCGCAATCGGTGACAAACCATTTTTTTGCTGAAAACCTTACATAACTGATATCGAATGCATTGCCATAAAAATGGGGGGAATTTCCAGAAACATTCGAATTTGACTTTCTCAGCTTCCTGAGGATCTCGTTTGTCCTGGTCATGGATGTGATCTTAAAATCAGATCCCCGGAGGGGAGTACCGGAGATTTTCTTTCTGAATCGCTTTCCTATCTCTTTCAGTAGCTCCTTTCCCTCTTTTGTAAGGTAAGGGTAGCTGTATGAAAGGTCCTCAATTAAATATCCCCTTCCGTCCCTGATCCTGAAGATTTCTCTTCCCGCAGCTTTTCTCAGCAACTCCCTTTTATCGTTGCACTTACCGATACCAGAAGCACGCGAAACGGCAATGTAACCAGGCAGCAGATCCTTCAGCTTTCTGCTATAGATCTGCTGACCGTATTGGACACATTCCCGGCCTATTGTTTTATTAATGTACCAGCGAAAACCCTTGTCCCTGTCCTTCGGACTGATTCCCGAAACTATAAAAAAAGCAATGAAGAGCCCGATAATTGAAATAACAACGTAACCTAACGGTTTTACCCTGATCCTCTTAGACACTAAACACCTCCCTTACCTTCTCTGCTGCTTCCCTGAATGAAATGGCAGAAGACACCTTCAAACCCGAACTGTCAATTATCTCCTTCGCTTTTTCGGCATTCGTTCCCTGAAGCCTGACTATCACAGGCACCTTAATCTGCCCTATAGTTTTATATGCTTCAACAACTCCAATTGCTACTCTGTCGCATCTTACTATCCCGCCGAAAATATTTATAAGAATTGCCTTTACTGCAGGGTCTTTCAGGATGATCCTGAATCCGGCTTCAACAGTTTTGGCATTTGCGCCTCCTCCTACATCCAGAAAGTTCGCAGGTGCTCCTCCGGAAAGCTTTATTATATCCATTGTTGCCATTGCAAGGCCTGCTCCATTGACCATACATCCTACATTCCCGTCAAGCCTGATAAAGTTCAGCTTGTTATCAGCTGCTTCCACTTCAACCGGATCTTCCTCGCTCAGGTCTCTCATTTCTGATAGATCAGGATGCCTGAAGAGAGCATTATCGTCAAGTACCACCTTACAGTCAACAGCAAGAATCCTGTTATCGCTGGTCTTCAGGACCGGATTTATCTCAAGAAGCTGGGCATCGCATCCTGTGAATGTTTCATAAATCCCATTCAGGAATTTGATCATATTTATATGTGCGGCACCTGATAAGCCTAGATTAAAGGCAATATTACGGCACTGGAAAGAGCGAAGGCCTGTCCCCGGGGTGATCTCCTCAGTGAAAATCAGGTTGGGTGTTTTTTCAGCGACTTCTTCTATTGACATGCCTCCCTCAGGAGAATACATTATTGTGTATCTTCCTGTCTTCCTGTTCAATAATAAACTAATATAAAATTCTTTAATTTCGGATTCTCCCTTATAATAAACATCCTGGGCAATTAGCACCCTGTTCACTTTTTTACCTGAAGGTCCGGTCTGAGGAGTAACAAGCTGCATGCCTATCATTTTTGAAGCCAGTAAACCAGCTTCCTCAATGCTTTTTGCCAGTTTGACTCCTCCTCCTTTGCCCCTGCCGCCTGCATGAATCTGGGCTTTGACAACAAAAAACTCACATCCAAACTTTTCACGGAGCTGTCCCGCCACCATTACTGCCTGATCAGGAGTTTCAGCAACAAAACCTTCCTGGATATCAACATTATATGCACGCAGCAATGATTTACCCTGAAATTCATGAATATTCATCTTGCTTCTTTTAAATTAAGGTACTTCCTGTGACAGAATTCACTGACTACAAAATAAAAGGAATAAACGGATTTTTAGTTATTTTGTCATAAAAAAGAATGCGTAAGCTTCATAACAAAGAGCTGGGCAGAAAAAGTATTGATCAGTTCAGAAAATCTGAAAAGTTGCCCGTTGTCATTGTTCTTGATAATGTAAGGAGCCAGAGCAATGTGGGTTCAGTATTCAGGACTGCTGATGCTTTTCTGATCGAAAGTATATATCTGTGCGGTATTACGGGCACGCCTCCTCACCGTGAAATTCAAAAGACAGCACTTGGCGCTGCTGAATCCGTCTTATGGAAATATTTTAAGGAGACATCTGCGGCTGTAAAGGAGCTTAAATCACTTGGTTATAAAATAGTGGGTATTGAACAGGCTGAGGGATCGACCTGGCTTGGTGAATTTAATGCAGAAAAAGATACCAGGTATGCTCTGGTTTTTGGAAATGAAGTTAATGGAGTTGAACAGGGTATTCTTAATGAATGTGATTATGTTGTTGAGATACCTCAATTTGGAACAAAGCACTCTTTTAACATTGCCGTGAGTGCGGGAATAGTATTGTGGGAATTTTCTAAACCTCATCCCCCATCCCCTTCTCCCAGGAGAGAAGGGGAGCAAATCGCTGATAATTAGCTATAAATTATATTGGATCTGGCATCCCCCTCTCTCCCCGGGAGAGGGGGATAGGAGGGGGTGAGGTCAAAGAATCAGCGGGGAGGTTGAAAGGAAGTAAAGAGTATGTACACATAATTAAAAAGGCTGCCATGCTGGCAGCCTTCTTAATATTTTAAGAATTGCTGATTACTGAACTATTGACTTAAATGTATCGTCATTCCAGTATTTAGCAAGTTCAAGGTCGGTTTTTGCATAGGCTTTCAGGTCAGCATTGAATCCGACAGCTTCGCGAAGGCCATTAAGCATATAATCTCTGTTATCAAGACGTGCACCTACAATTGCCTTAAGGTATGAAGGCTTTCCGCATTTGCACATTTCTTTCATACTGTCGAGAGTAACTTTTGCTTTGTTTACATCTTTCTTAAGCAACTGTGCAAGAGCAAGGTTGAAGCAAGGTTCTGAACCGAAATAGTTAACTGCGTCGTCATATTTGCCTTCGGTTATAGCCAGAACTCCAAGTCCCCATTTTGATTCGGTTGTAGCGGCGCTCATTGATGTGAATAGCTCTTTAGCTTTGGTAAGATCGCCTTTTACAAGATAGCAGAAACCAAGGTTATTCTTTATAACATCGTTATTCTCAATAAGTTTTGCTGCTTCGAACGCTGCTAAAGCTTCATTTGTTTTGTCAAGAGACATTAATGCACAACCAACGTTGTTTGCTGCACGAATACATGCAGGATTAGCAAGCAGGGCAGCTTTGTAGAATGACAGCTGTTCGTTTGCGTCTTTTGTAAGAGTTCCTGCATAAAGCAGTTCTTCGAGGCTCAGCACTGAAGGATCTGATTTGGCCTGAGCAAGGATCTGTTCATCGCTTCTGCCAATTTTGTCAACACTTATAAGCATTTTTGACCTTCTGAGCTGAGGAAGAATATTGGTTTTCAGAGCTTCATAAGCTGCTGACATGTTCTTGATCTCTTTCTCACGAACTTCAGGATCGGCATACATTGAAAGTACACGCAGAATAAGGTCTTTGTCCTGTAATGTTGAGGCTTCAACAGCGGCTTTAAATCCATCCCAGTCTTCGGGTGTGGTCTTTGAATCAAAGAAGCCTGCAGCTTTTGCAGCTTCAATTTTTTCAAATTCTTTCTTGAGTAATTTATCGGCTGCGGTGCCTCTGTTGCCAGAAAGTTTCGTATTCAGATCCAGTCCTCCGTCAGGTGAAGCATAAGAGCTGATCCCCACGCTTTTGAACTGACGGTTTGCATCAGTACTTACAGCTTTGATATAATTTTTCAGTGCGATAATATCCTCGGCTTTCAGTTCAGTGGTCCGGATTTCAGCCTGATTTATCACATAGTTTATATCGGCAGCCTGGCTTTCAGGAATAATTCTTACATAATTATCTTTCATGGAAATATTCCTTGCATGCTTCATAACCAATGTTGATGTAGCTATGACGCCATCTGCTAACTTGACAGGATCAAAATCAAGACTTTTCGTTCCTCTTTTAGCTTTAACCTTTAACATCAGCTCTGATACCTTCATAGCATCCTTGTATGGAACGGATGAGGTATACTTAAAATTTCCTCCATTATAAGTGATAACCGGGTTATTAGCCTGAACACTCTCTCCCTGAACTGTGGCATCAACCTTATCAAAATTGGATTCACCGCCGGCATAGGTAAGAACAGGAGTTACTGTCACTTCGGTTTTCTTGTCGAAATAGCTTGCAGGGAATTGTCCTGTGATTTCAACATTCACAACGCCTGCATGTGCTTCAAGAACTTTTGGATTAACCTCATACTTGATTAAGCCTGCGTTTTGCTTCATCTTATTCAAACCGCTGCAACCTGACATTACGACTGCGGCCAGGATAAGGATAAAATAGCTACTGATTTTTTTCATAGTAAAAAGAGTTATTTGTTTATGATCGGTTTTTATTGCACATTAATTGAACAATATACAAATTATCTACAAATTTAAAAAAAAATAGTCAAAGTATCTGTCAAATTATTTAAAATATTTATAAAATCACCATATTAAGCCCTGCGTAATGATCTTTATTAAAGATTGTTTCCACTATCTTTCTATAGTGATTTTCATCTGCCACGAAATCTATTCCATTAATATCAATTACAAGATACTTGTTTTCCGGATTTTGCCTGAAAAATGTGAAATAGCTGTCCTGGATCTTTTGAAGATACTCCCGTGTTATCGTCTTTTCATAATCCCGGCCTCGTTTTGCTATGTTAGAAAGCAGCTTTTCAGGAGTGAGATAAAGATAAACAAATATATCGGGCTTTGGCAGCGAGCCATAAATGATATAGAATATTGTTCTATACAGGTTATATTCATCACCCTTAAGAGTTGAGGAAGCAAAAACCAGCGATTTCATGAAATAATAATCTGCAACCGTAAAAGCCTTGAACAGATCCTGGGGGGCCAGCTCTTCCTTAAGCTGTTTATAACGGCTGGCCAGAAAAGACAATTCAAGCGGAAAAGAGTATTTCTCAGGATTGTCATAGAATTTTGGGAGAAACGGATTGTCAGCAAAATGCTCCAGGATGAGACGGGCATTGAACTGTTCAGAAATCCTGGTTGCAAGGGTGGTCTTCCCAGCACCAATATTCCCTTCAATTACAACATAATTGTATTTGATATTCATCCTTTGAAACAATTCCGGTTTAATTATCAAATTTAGGAATTGGAAAGGGAATTACAATAACTGATAATTAATTTCGGAAAAACGACCCCTCTTTGTCCCCCCTGGAAGGGGGGATAAATGCCTGTACTTTATATTGTTAGTAATGAAACAACGCGACTTTCTATCCCTTCAGGGGGAGTGTCCGAAGGGCCAGGGGGTTTCTTATTTATTCTGATCCTCAGGTTTTTTGTTTTCAGGCTCCGGTTTCGGAGGACGGGGCAGTAGTGCCTTTCTTGAGAGTTTAAGCTTTCCGGTTTTTTGATCGACTTCAATAAGCTTGACCTCTATTTCATCTCCTACTTTGAGGATATCTTCGACCTTCTGTACTTTTTTCCAGTCAATCTCCGAAATGTGAAGCAACCCATCTTTATTAGGCAGGATCTCGACAAATGCGCCAAATTGAACAATGGTTTTTACTTTTCCTTTATATACCTGTCCAACTTCAGGCACAGTCACAATTTTCTTGATCCATTCGACTGCAGCGGTTATTATCTCCTTGTTTTCTCCGAAGACATTCACATCACCACGACCATCAATTTCTTCCACAATAATAGTTGCGCCGGTAACACGCTGTATTTCCTGTATCACTTTTCCTCCGGGGCCGATGAGAGCGCCAATCATATCTTTCGGTATTGAAAGCATTTCAATCCTCGGGGCATGAGGTTTCAGCTCAGGACGAGGTTCAGAGATACAGTCATTCATTATTTTAAGAATGTGTATCCTGCCCGTTTTTGCCTGTTCAAGAGCCTGTGACAGTATTTCAAAAGAGAGGCCCTCTACCTTAATATCCATCTGTGTTGCAGTTATACCATCGCGGGTACCTGCAACTTTGAAATCCATATCTCCGAGATGATCTTCATCACCCAGGATATCTGAGAGGATAGCATATTTCTTTGTATCCTTATCTGTTATGAGACCCATTGCAATTCCTGATACGGGTTTGCGTATCTGGATACCTGCATCCATAAGCGCCAATGTGGCTGCACATACTGTGGCCATTGACGATGACCCGTTTGATTCGAGAATATCTGAAACTACCCTTATGGCATATGGATTTTCGTCATCAGTAGGCATCACGCACTTTAGTGCCCTGTGTGCAAGGTTCCCGTGTCCTATCTCTCTTCTGCTTATTCCCCTGGCAGGTTTTGCCTCACCGGTTGCAAATGGCGGAAAGTTATAGTGCAGGGTAAATTTCTCCGACCCCTGGTTCAGAACATCATCAATGATCTTCTCATCCAGCTTGGTTCCCAGGGTAACTGTAGTAAGAGACTGTGTCTCGCCCCTTGTGAACAAAGCTGATCCATGGGTGGCGGGAAGAGGATCTATTTCGCATACTATCGGACGTATCTCATCCGGCTTTCTGCCATCAAGCCTGGTTTGTTCATCAAGCACCAGCCTGCGGGCTGCCTCCTTAAGGACATCGTGATAATATTTTCTGACAAGAACTTTATCGATTGCATCTTCTTCAGTATACTGTGAGAGGAATTCCGCTATAACAGCCTCAAAGGCATCCTGCCTTTTATGCTTATCTGCCGTGGATGATTTCGCAGCCTGGTAACACTTGTTATAAGTCTCATCCCAGACTTTCTTCTTCAGCTCCTCGTCATTGACTTCATGGCAATATTCACGTTTTGCCGGACTTCCTATCTCCTTTGCAAAATCCATCTGTGCCTTACAGTGAATCTTTATGGTTTCATGTGCGATCCTGAGCGCTTCAAGCATTTCTGCTTCCGACACCTCTTTCATTTCACCTTCAACCATAAGGATATTATCATAAGTTGCACCGACCATCAGGTCAATATCAGCTTCTTTAAGCTGAGTGGCTGTCGGATTGATGACAAACTGTTTGTTTATCCTTGCTACTCTTACTTCTGAAATAGGTCCGTTGAAAGGAACATCAGAGATTGTCAGTGCTGCTGAAGCAGCAAGCCCTGCCATTGCATCCGGAATGATATCAGTGTCAGCTGAAATAAGATTGATTGTGACAAAAGTCTCTGCATGAAAATCAGCCGGGAAGAGAGGACGCAATGCCCTGTCAACCAGCCTTGATATGAGGATCTCATAATCAGATGGCCTGGATTCCCTTTTCAGAAATCCTCCCGGTATCCTGCCGGATGAAGCGTACTTCTCTTTGTATTCTACTGAAAGAGGCATGAAGTCAGTGTCTTCCTTTGCCTCTTTTGCTGCGACAACTGACGCCAGCAGCATTGTTTTTCCCATTTTTAACAGGACAGCCCCGTCAGCCTGTCTGGCGAGTTTACCTGTTTCCAGTACTATTTGTCTCCCGTCGCCGAGATCAATAGTCTTTTCTTTTACTTTAAACATTATAAATATGATTTATGATTTTTCGAAATTACATTATATAAAAATAGTATGAAAAAAGGCAATTTTGGATTGCCTTTTTCTCTATTTACGTAATTTCAAAGCTTTTATGATTTCACGATATCGTGCTATATCTTTAACTCTAAGGTAGTCAAGAAGCCTTCTTCTCTTCCCTACCAGCTTTATCAAAGCCTGCTGGGTACTGAAATCTTTCTTATTCTTTTTCAGATGTTCGGTAAGATGATTGATTCTGTATGAAAACAAGGCTATCTGGCCTTCAGCTGTTCCAGTATCAATATCTGACGTTCCAAAGCTTTTGAAAAACTCCTGCTTTTTCTCAGTGGTCAAGTACATGTCTCTAATTAAAATGTTATTAATCCAAATATAAATCGAGTCTCCAATTTTGGAACGCAAAAATAAGGCTTTTTTATGTAAACTATCTAACAATTTGGAATATTTTTAAAATTATTCTTCCTATGATTACTTTTTCAGAAACGCTTTGATCATAAAAAAATTGCCTCTGTCTAATCTAAAGACGTAAAAGAGACACGTTTCGTTGCGTATAATCATGGAATTATTCGTCTGTTTATCAAACAAATCCAGCCATTCGTCAAAAGTGAGATTAAGGTTCAAGCATCAGCTCATCCTGATTCTTGAAAGTCAGGCCAAGACTGATCAGCTTCGCGCCGATCCTGCAATCAAGGCATTTTCTTTTCCTGCAGTAGTTATTCCTGAGATGGATGAGCGCCTGCGTATAAAATGCTGACTCTGCTGTAATGCCTGCAGATTGCCATTCCTCAATTATTGAGTTTACCTCAGGATCTATCTTCTCAAGGAAGGAAACAGCCTTTTCACAGATTTCAACGGAATCCCTGTATCTGCCATAAACAAATATTGCTGGGATAACTGCATTGATAAGAAATATATCAGCTGCCTGCGAACCGGTGGTCTTTGCATATGATCTGCTTTTCTTCCCGAAGACAAAATGGTCGTCCCAGTACTCTGATGCTGTAATCTCAAAAACAGCCTTCAGCTGTTTTATATCACTGCATTCCAGTATCTTAGAAAACAAGCCTCCCGTGACAGCAAGCATTGCTGCCAGCTGCGATAATCGTATGGTGGGAAAATTTGCCGGACGCAGCCGTGCGAACTTCCATATCCAGCCATGTAATTGCCGGAGAGAATATTTGGCAGATAGTATCCTGTATTCCCTGATCATATCAATGTAGAAATCATCGTTGACCGCCTCTTTGAAAAGACCTTCATCGAGCAAGCCTGCAGTGCCAAACAGCAATGCCTCAATCTGGAACCGGTTGTCGGCATGCTTACGTATTATCCTGAAGGGAAGTGATGAAGCCAGCATTTCAAATGGTTCGGTATTTACCCTGAATCCAAAATAACGGGTAAGGATCCGGTAAAATGTTTCTTCCCAGTCATTGCCTGTTTCTGAAAAGATCTTAAGTATCTGCTCCGATTTCTCTTCCAGCCTTTCAACCACCAGTGTACTAAGCCAGTGCAGGATAAAAAAACTGTCCAGACTTCCTATCCCTGGCTGACAGGCAATCACAAAAGGATTATTGATAAGATCAGTATATTTTTCAAAAAGCAACGGATTAAAAGTTATTTCAGAGGTCAGCACTTCCTCTCCTTTTGAATTAAAGACCTGTTTATCATTCTCTGCCACGACGTGAAGGATGACATTATCAAAAGACGGATCGTGATTATGTCCATGGTTATCGAAATGTGATGAGAGCGTGTGCATCTCAACATTACCGGCCCATTCAGTTCCGGCTATATAAAGTCTGGCATTGAAGAAATCAGGGCCCGAATCACGATTATATTCACCAGGATTCTTAACTATTATCTTATTGCCCTCATTATCAATAAGTTTATCAGGATCATATAGACTATATTTCCACAGATAATGCAGGAATTCTTCTTTCATGACAGCACGAATTAATACTATAGCGAGGATATAAAGATAAATAGAAAGGCACAATTGTGCAATGGCACAACGGCACAACGGGGAAAAAATATTATGATTAGATAAGGTTTCTTTCTGAGAGGTATCCTTCCATTTCCTGCTGGATCTCCCTTGCCTTTTCACCTGCAACTTTTGCAAAATTCTCTGTATTATCGGCAAAGATGATACCCCTTGACGAATTCACCAGGAGGCCGCATTTATTGTTAAGCCCGTATTTTGCCACTTCGGCCAGGCTTCCACCCTGGGCTCCTACACCCGGGACAAGAAGAAAATGATCGGGCACTATTTTCCTGATATCCTTTATCATTTCGGCACGTGTGGCACCGACGACATACATCAGGTTATCTGTTGTTCCCCATTTCTGGGATACAGTAAGAACTCTTTCGAAAAGCTTGATGCCATCCTCATTATGATACTGAAAATCATCTGCTCCCTTATTTGAAGTCAGAGCAAGAAGAACCACCCATTTTTCATCATAGGAAAGGAAAGGAGTTATTGAATCCTCACCCATATAAGGTGCAACTGTAATTGCATCAAACGGCATATTCTCAAGAAAAGCCTTTGCATACATTTTTGAAGTATTGCCTATATCACCGCGTTTGGCATCTGCAATTACAAAAATGCCGGGATGCTTCTTTTTAATATACTTTACTGTAGATTCAAGGGAGATCCATCCGGCTGCACCAGCGGATTCGTAAAATGCTATATTCGGCTTGTAGGCGACAGCGTATTCATGAGTAGCATCTATGATCCGTTTGTTGAATTCAAATACCGGGTCTTTTTCTATTTTCAGAATGGAAGGAATCTTTTCAAATTCCGTATCCAGACCAACACAAAGGAATGATCTTTTCTGAACGATGTTGCTGAATATCTGTAAATGATTCATAATCAGATTTTAAATATTGCTATCCTTAAGCCGTTCTGTGTTTTCTGCCATTTGCAGTTTATCAATCACCTCATGGATATTACCATCGAGTATTGACGGAAGGTTATACATTGTAAGTCCGATCCTGTGATCGGTCATCCTGCCCTGCGGATAGTTGTATGTTCGTATCTTGGCGGATCTGTCACCTGTCGAGACCATGGTCTTCCTGCGGCGAGAAACATCGTCAAGATATTTCTGGTATTCAAGGTTATAAAGCCGTGTTCTTAATTCTTTCAGTGCTTTATCATAGTTTTTTATCTGTGATTTCTCATCCTGGCAGGTAACAACTATGCCTGTTGGAACATGGGTAAGCCGGATTGCGGAATAAGTCGTGTTTACTGACTGTCCTCCTGGTCCTGAAGAACAATATGTATCTTTCCTGATATCCTCATTTCTTATTACGATATCAAATTCATCAGCTTCAGGCAGTACAACAACTGAAGCTGCCGATGTATGGATACGCCCCTGTGTCTCAGTCTGCGGAACTCTCTGAACACGGTGAACACCCGATTCATATTTCATAAGACCATATACGCCATCACCTGACACGCTCATTACTATTTCCTTATAGCCTCCGGCAGTTCCTTCGGAGCACCGGTTCACTTCAGCCTTCCACCCTTTTTGCTCAAAGAACTTTGAATACATCCTGAAAAGATCACCCGCAAAGATACTGGCCTCATCGCCGCCAGTACCTGCCCTGATCTCAACCACGGCATTCTTTTCATCTTCTGGATCGACCGGAATAAGAAGCATTTTTATCTCTTCCTCCATCTCAGGGATCTGTGTATTCAGTGCTTCCAGCTCAGCTTTGGCCATCTCCCTCATCTCTTCATCCTTCTCCTTACCAAGCAATTCCTTAGTACTTGAAATATTTGTAAGAGCAAGCTTATATCTTTCATAGGCCTCAATAATCGGCTGAAGGCTTTTATATTCCTTGTTCAGACCGACATAGCGTTCCATATCCGAAAGCACCTCCTGTTGAGTCAGAAGGTTTCCCACCTCAATGAATCTCTGCTTCACTCCTTCAAGCTTCTCAAGTAAAAAATTACCGGCCATGGATTTTAATTTTCAGTGGGCAAAGATAATAAAAAGGTACAATGGTACAACGGCATAAAGGAACAAGAGAATAAAGACCTGAAGAAGGAGAGGAAGAGGGAGAGAGGGCGAGAAGGGGAGAAATTTAGTATTCAAAGTTACCAAATTCAGAAACAATAGTGAGTCTCTTATTATCTGAGGCTTTACATTGACCTACAATTCTGGCTTCAAGATTGAAGCTCGCAGCAATACTGATTATTTCTTCAGCATTTTTTTTATCAGTATAGATTTCGAACCTGTGGCCCATATTGAATACCTGGTACATTTCCTTCCAGTCGGTTCCGGATTCTTCATGGATAATCCTGAACAAAGGAGGGAGCGGGAACATATTGTTCTTCACAACATGCAGATTATCAACAAAATGAAGTATTTTGGTTTGTCCTCCCCCCGAACAGTGGATCATGCCGTGTATTTCAGAGCGCATTACTTCTGTTATTTTTTTCACAACCGGAGCATAGGTCCTGGTGGGTGAAAGCACCATCCTGCCTGCATTAATGTTCAGGCCTTTTATCGGGTCGGTAAGTTCAATCTTTCCTGAGTAAAAGAGATCTTTAGTAAGTGACGGATCAAAGCTCTCAGGATATTTTGAGGCAAGATATTTAGAAAAAACATCATGCCGGGCGGATGTAAGTCCGTTGCTTCCCATCCCGGTGTTGTACTCATCTTCGTATGTGGTCTGGCCAGATGAGGCAAGGCCTATGATAATATCCCCTGCTCTGATATTATGATTTGAAATGACATCCTTACGCTTCATCCTGGCAGCAACAGTTGAATCAACAATAATTGTTCTTACCAGGTCGCCGACATCGGCTGTTTCCCCGCCTGTGGAAAAGATCCCTATTCCGAGATCCCTGAGTTTCTGAATAAATTCTTCTGCACCGTTTATTATTGCCGAGATAACTTCTCCCGGGATCAGTTTTTTGTTCATTATGTTGCAGTATTCCTTATCGCCTCCGAGCAGGTCAGGGACGATCTTACAGAATGCCTTGGGATAAAGGCCTTTATCGATGTTTTTAATGGCGGCATGGACATCCTCTTTTTGTGAAGAAACGCCGCGTTTGGAGTATTTCGATTCGGTGGGCATGTAATAAATAATGAGAATGTAAAGATATGAAAAAGAGGCGACAGGCAACAATGGATTAATTATCCCGGTATACCCACTCTATTGCCTGCTTCAGCAGCTTGCGATAGTCAGGATTCTCGAATGTGGGGGTATCATGGCCACTCTGAATAACCACGATTCTTGCCTTGCCATATTTTTTTGCCCAGCCAATAATCTGTTCACTGCTGGATTCATCAGTCATCAATAAAGGAGTTACGTCATCTGCAACATAGTAACCCTTATATGTCTCGTCAAAGATCTCAAAGTCCCCTACTCCATTTGTCACAGGATGCTTCGGATCAACGACCTTTACACTGAAATGAAGATCATGAATATAGGAACCTGCCTGATACTCTTTTCCGTTTACAGTCGTTGGATTGAGAAAATACTTCCCGCCGATAATGTTTCTGTACTCCGGCCAACTTTCAAATGCACAGAGACTGTGATGAAGTACAACGACCGGCTTCCCTCTTTTTATGCATTCAGCAAATACCCTTGCCTGGTCATCAGTGATCTTATCCCACATATGGTAAAAGACAAGGACATCATACCGATTCCGGTTTATTGGAAGGAACATGTCATAAGCGGCCGGAAATTCAACAAACTTACAGGCTATCTCTGGACCAAGACTTTCCATCATCTTATTGAATGGTTCCGCTTTGTAATCATGACCACCGGTGATGACGAGAATCCGGATAGTTTCCGGAGGACTTGCAGCTAAAATGACAGAAGGATTTGTAAGAATTAATATCCATGAGATAAGTAAAACCTTCATATTAAAACAATTTTAGTTACACTACGCCCCCACCTTGCGAAGCAGGGAGGGGGCAGGGGGGTGGGTACATGAGTTTATTTCTTCGGCGCTTCATAATCCGTTCTCAGCACTCTGAACTCGGTACGTCTGTTTATTTGATGAGCAATCTCCTTCTGCTCCTCACTGGCCAGGCTGTTTATATATTGTTCAGAAAGAACGGTGCCGGTTTTCAGGAAAGAGGCCTGGAAAACAACTGAAGCATCAACGACCTTGGGACTTGATTCACCATATCCTTTTGCCGAAAGCCTTTCAGGCTCAATACCTTTTTCAATAAGATACTGAACAACCGACTGGGCACGTTTCTGAGAAAGATCATAATTGTATTCTTCAGTATCTCGTGAATCGGTATGTGACATCAGCTCAATAGTCACATTCGGATTGTCATTGAGGGTCTCTACAAGCTTATCCAGGGAAACCATTGATTCAGGACGCAGATCCCATTTCCCGAAGTCATAGAAGATATTCGGCAGCTCAATTGGCTTATCGATAGCCGTAAGGAGTATCGTAACCATGAATTCACGGCTCTTCTCCTGTCCTTTGGTGGTCTCTCTCTCCTTTCCATTCAGGTATCCTGTTTTTGATGCAAGGAAAATATAATCGACATCAGGTTTCAGGGTAAATTTAAAATCCCCGCCAGCTCCCGTTTCTGCTTGAAGGTTGGATCCGTCACTGGCAATAAGTGAAACAGTCGATGCAGTGATCGGAGCTCCGGTCTTCTCATCCTTTACAAGCCCGGTAATGCTGAATCTCAACGGCGGGAACTCAAATTCATAAAGCTCGTCATTGCTTTTTCCCTTGCGGGTTGAGCTGAAAATTCCCCGTTCATTTTCATTTTCAAAGGTGATCCCGAAATCGTCTGCAGAACTGTTTATCGGCGATTTCATATTCTGAACTATCCACGAACCATCAGGTTGAGGTGCTGCTTTAAAGATGTCAAGTCCGCCCATTCCTATCAGTCCATCTGATGAAAAATACAGTGTTCCGTCATTTCTTACGTAAGGAAAGAGCTCATTGCCCGGGGTATTGATATCCGGACCCGGATTCTTTGGTTTTGACCAGGCACCCCCGGAACCGGTACGTGTAACCATCCAGATATCCTTTCCTCCCGATCCTCCTGCCATGTCAGATACAAAATACAGGGTTTGTCCGTCAGACGATAAAGCCGGGTGTGCAGCAACAAGGGAATCGGGAAGGATTTCAAGGTTCTTTGGCTCGCTCCAGTTTTCCCCTGATCTTTTTGAATACATTATAATACAACCCTTCTTTTCCCGTTTGCCTGCTTCGCATCTGGTAAAATAAATTTCTTTGTAATCACTTGTAAAGAAAGGCGTTCCATCTTCAAATTCGCTGTTGATCCCTTCTGCCGGCACAGGAGTGCTCCATTTTGATTTCTTATCGAGACGGCTCTCAAAAATATCAGTATAACCCTGTCCTGTTGCACCATGTGTTTTATTTCCTGCAGCATCCTCCCGAGATGAAGTAAAATATACAACTCCGAAATCATCGCGTCCATAAGCTGGACTGAAGTCAGATTCCTTTGAATTAAGGTCTTTAAGTTCGGTGACCCTGTATACTTCCGGATTTCGCTGCCACTCAAGAGACAGCTCGCAGGCGCGAATTTCCTGGTCTGCCTTCGCATCCGAAGGAGCGATTTGCTTGTATTTTTTCAGTTCGTCTATAGCCTGCTGATATTTGCCGTTCTTCTTCAGCGATTCGGCATACCAGTACTGAGCCTCCGGCTTTGTGGCCGCTGATTTAACAGCAAGCTTGTACCATGTTTCTGCATTTTTAGGATCATTCACCAGCCGGTAGCATTCGGCAATCATGAATACAAGCTCTGTACGGGATACCTTATCTGATTTTTTGGTTTTTGAATACGTGTCCTTGAATAAGTCGATCGCATCAAAGTATTCCCCGGCATCGAATGACGCATATGCTCTGTCAGCTTTCCTTTTCTGAGCAGAAGACTCCGGAGATGCTACGACAGCCAGTAAAATAATAAGGATAAGGAATCGTTTCATGCTATCCTTTAAATATGGTCATAAAAATAACTATTTTAATGAGAATGACATTAATTAGTAACGATAGGAGGAGGTATTTATTATCTGGTAAAGAGGAGCTCTCTGTACTTTGGAAGCGGCCATATCTCATTATCAACAATAAGTTCAAGCTTATCGATATGAGAGCGGATCTCTTCCAGAAAAGGTTTAACCTTTTTCTCATATGTAACTGCTTTTTTGAATGAATCCTCAATGACATTGGCTTTCTTCCGCTCCTCAATCATATCATTGACCAATTTCTTAATGTTGGAGATATGATCGGAAATGGTTATAATCATTTCCTTACGGGCGCTGGCAAGCCGTTCATATTCAAGCTCATTGAATACTTCTTTCAGACCTTTTACATTATCTGTGAGCATTGTCATGTAACGGATTGCGGTAGGAACTATATGGTTTATTGCAAGGTCGCCAAGTACTCTTGCCTCAATCTGAACTTTTTTGGTGAACTTTTCATATTCAACTTCCACCCTGCTTTCGAGCTCCTTTTCTGAAAATATGCCTGATTCTATAAGGACGTCCCTGGATCCAGGGGTAAGATAGCATTTCACAGATTCGGGGACACTGGGAATGTTACATAGCTTCCTTTTTGCAGCTTCTTCATGCCACTCTTTGCTATAATTATCCCCTTCAAACAGGACTTTTTCAGATTCAAGGATATATTTCTTCAGAACCTGGAATATCGCTTCATCCTTATTCCTGCCTTTTTTGATGATTTGTTCGACTTCAACCTTGAATTTTTTTAGTTGATATGCAACGGCCGCATTGAGAACTATCATTGAAGCGCTGCAGTTTGCCGATGAACCAACTGCCCTGAATTCGAACCTGTTTCCTGTGAATGCAAATGGCGAGGTACGGTTACGGTCGGTATTATCAAGCAGGATCTCAGGGATTTTGCCAATTCCAAGCTTCAGCTCAGTCTTCTGGGCCGGAGTCATTTTTCTGTCAGTCACTTTCCGGGCAATGCTTTCAAGCATTTCAGTAAGATATGTGCCAAGGAAAACTGAAATGATCGCCGGAGGTGCTTCATGGCCGCCAAGACGGTATGAGTTTGATTCATTCATTACTGATGCCCTTATCAGTTCATTGCTGTCATGGACTGCTTTTATCACATTTACAAGGAAAGTCAGGAACTGAAGGTTTGTTTTCGGATTTTTCCCGGGGGACAGAAGATTTACTCCTGTATCGGTGGCCATCGACCAGTTATTATGCTTTCCCGAACCGTTAATTCCGGCAAATGGCTTTTCATGGAACAAAACCCTGAATTTATGTTTACGTGCAACACGCTTCATAATATCCATAAGAAGTTGATTATGATCGACTGCAAGATTCACCTCTTCATACAGGGGAGCGCATTCAAACTGATTAGGTGCCACTTCATTATGACGGGTTTTTACCGGAATACCAAGTTTATGTGCAGAACATTCAAAATCCTTGATGAAGCACATGACCCTTTCAGGTATTGATCCAAAATAATGATCAGCCAGCTGCTGGTCTTTTGACGACTGGTGTCCCATAAGTGTTCTGTCTGCCAGCACTATATCCGGACGGGCATAATATAAAGCTTCATCAATGAGGAAATATTCCTGTTCTATTCCCAGCGTCCCGTAAACCTTTTTCACGTCTTTATCAAAATACTGGCACACCTCTACAGCCGCTTTATCGAGTTCGGAGAGCGCTTTAAGAAGTGGCGCTTTATAATCAAGGGCTTCGCCTGTATATGAGACGAATATTGTCGGGATACAAAGGGTGGTACCCACAATAAATACTGGTGATGAAACATCCCAGGCAGTATATCCGCGTGCTTCGAATGTATTCCTTATTCCTCCGCTGGGGAAGCTTGATGCATCAGGTTCGGACTGTACAAGAACTGCACCGGAAAAATTCTCAACTACATGCCCGTTTTCTCCCATTTCCAGGAATCCGTCATGCTTTTCCGCTGTCCCATCAGTAAGCGGGTGAAACCAGTGGGTAAAATGTGTTGCACCTCTCTCCATTGCCCAGGCTTTAAGACCTATTGCAACCTGGTCAGCCTCCTGCCTTGAAAGAGATTTTCCCTCTTCTATTGCCTTTTTTACAACTCCGAAGGCCTCCTTTGAAAGGTAATGCTCCATTTTATGAAGGTTAAAAACATCCGCTCCGTAGTATTTGGAGATGACCTTCGATGGTGTTTCGTATTCTACAGGGACCCTGTTGAATACTTCTCTTAATGCACTGAATCTTAATTCTGCCATATATTATTAGTTTTCTGCAAAAATATATGTTTTTTGATATCACCCCCTGTTTTTTTAAACTATTTTTCAATTTATATATGTTTTTTTCATTATATACCCCTATTTTTTATATGTAACATCATTTTTTTATGTATATTTATAGTTTATACCCTCCTTTCAGAGGTCCTGGCAAAAATATATCTCTGTCAAAACCCAATACTTCAATTGTAAGACTTCATATAAACCTGTGATCTGTTTTTTATTGGAATTTTGTTATATTTGTCGCCTGAATTAAAAAGCACGATTTATTTAATTATTAAAAAGCATATTAATGTCAGCAATTCAATTTTTAAGGGAAAAAGCAGGCGTTCTGGTTGCCGCAATTATTGGCCTTTCGCTCTTCCTTTTTGTGGTGAGTGATTTTTTCGGGAATGGAAGGGCACAGAGAAGACAGCAAAGAAAGTATTATGAAATAGGTCTGATAGCCGGCGAACAGGTTTCGTACCAGGATTATGAACAGAGGGTTCAGAATCTTTTCGAGATATATAAGTTATCAGGCGTTTCGACCATTGATGAAGCGACTTCAGAGTCAGTCCGGGAACAGATATGGGAACAGATAGTCAAGGAAAAAATTCTAAACAGCCAGTACAAAGACCTCGGCATCGGAGTGAGCACAGAGGAAGTTGATGAGCTGGTACTTGGAAATAATCCCCATCCCATTGTACAGCAGCTGTTCACAGACCGATCGACAGGTATTTTCGACAGATCCTTCCTTGTGAACTTCCTGAAACAGCTTGACCTTGATGAAACAGCAAAAAAATACTGGCTGTTCTTTGAAGACGAGATCGTTACTGACAGGATGAGCACAAAATACAACAACCTGGTAGCAAAAGGACTATATGTGACTTCAAAACAGGCTGAATTTGATAATAATATTTCTAATTCAACTGTCGATTTCAGTTTTATCCAGAAAAATTATGCTTCAGTACCTGATTCATCAGTTACTATTGCTGCAAGTGAAATAGAAACATATTATTCAGGACATAAAGAGACATTCAAAAGCAATGCCCTGAGGGATATTGAGTATGTTACGTTTGATGTAATACCTTCAGAAGAAGATATAAAACAAACGGAGGAGTGGATGAATAGAACGCGTGATGAATTTGCTGAAACTACCAACCCGGATCAGTACATTAACCTGAATGCCGATACTCGTCACACTGGCGCTTTCATTTCAGTAAGCAGTATTCCTGAAAACCTCAGGGACTTTGTGAAGCAGGAAAACAAATCAGCTGTATTCGGACCATACAGGGAGGAAGATTCCTATAAGATCGCCAGATTGATCGATGTTGCTGACAGGCCCGATTCAGTACATGCACGCCATATTCTGATTTCAGCAGGACAAAAAAGAAAACTGGCAGATGCAAAGGTTTTGGCTGACAGTCTGTTAGGATTGATAAAATCAGGTACCCCGTTTGAATTACTGGCAATGACGAATTCCGAGGATCAGGGTTCTGCGCAGATAGGCGGCGACCTGGGATGGTTCGGGGAAGGAATGATGGTCGCTCCTTTCAATGATGCCTGCTTCACTGGCAAAAAAGGAGAATTAGTTACTGCTGAAACAACATTCGGAATTCATATAATTGAAATCCTTGACCAATCAAAAAAATCACGGAAATATAATATAGGTATCGTTGACAGGAAGATTACTCCGAGTTCAACCACCAACCAGAGAATATACAGCCTGGCAAGCCAGTTTGCAGGAGTTAACAGCACTTATGAGAAATTCAACAGTGCTGTTGCCGAGCAGAATCTTAACAAGAGAGTGGCAAATAACGTTACTCCTCAGCAAAAAACGCTTCCTGGACTTGATAATCCCAGGAGTCTTGTAATATCGCTGTTCACTGCTGAAAAAGGGAAAATAGTATTGGATGGAAATCAGCAGGCTGTTTTCGAAATCGGAGATAAATATGTTGTTGCTTTCTGCACAGCCGTTCAGGAAGAAGGTATTGCTCCTATGAAAGATGTTGAGAACGATATCAAATTCATCCTTCTGAAAGACAAAAAAGCAGAAGTCATATCGTCTGAATTCATTAAAAATAACCAGGAAGGCAAGACACTTGAAGATATTGCCTACACTATGGGACTCAATGTACAGGAAGCCACGCAGGTTAATTTCAGATCATATTCCGTACCCGGTGCCGGTAGTGAGCCTGCACTTATTGCAGCAGCTTCAGCCGCTAAACAGGGTGTAGTTGAGGGTCCTGTAAAAGGCGAAAACGGTGTGTATATGATTTTTGTAAACAGTCTTACCACAAAAGGAAGTGAAGACCTGAAGCTTCTCAAAGATAGAATGATGGTCACCTACCAGATGAGAGGCAACTACGAAGCCTTCGAAGCTCTCCGTAAAGATGCAAATATCGTAGATAAAAGATATAAATTCTACTAGAAGAACCCCCGGACAGCTAAAGCTGGCCTGCCCTCTGAAGGGGGCTTAAATCCATATCTGATTATAATCACATTTTATCCCCCTTTCGGGGTGATGTTGCTTTTGCGGCAGAGGGGTATTTATTCCTTTCTTTGCAATCGGTTGCAAATGTAAATCATATTACATATTTTTATTTACCTAAAATTCATTCTTCTGTATTTTTTCTGACCTAATATTATTTACATGACTACTCCAACAGAAAAACTATCAGCACGGGAAAAAATTGGCTATAGCCTGGGTGATGGTGCAGCCAATTTCATCTTTCAGACAATGATGCTTTTGCAGCTCAGCTTCTACACTGATACTTTTGGACTGACAGCTGCGGCAGCGGCAACGCTGTTTCTCATCGGCCGGTTGTGGGCAGCAGTTTGTGACCCCATATTCGGCGCTCTGGCTGACCGGACCAATACCCGATGGGGAAAATTCAGACCCTGGATACTATGGACAGCACTGCCATTCGGCATACTTGGCTATTTTGCATTTACGACACCCGATTTTGGTCCTTCAGGAAAGTTAATATATGCTTATGTGACTTATTTCTTACTGATGACCATTTATTCAGCAAACAATAATCCATATTCTGCTTTGAGTGGAGTCATCACTGGTAATATGACTCAGCGCGCAAGTCTTTCGTCAGTACGATTTGTTGTTGTTGCTCTTGCCACAGTAGCAATTCAGGGGTTCACCCTGCCAATGGTCAACCATTTTGGTGAAGGGAACAGTTCCCGGGGATACCAGATAACAATGGGAATATTTTGTGCGCTGGCTGTCATTTTCTTCATAATAACGTTCTTCACGACAAAAGAGAGAATTAAACCGCCACCACAGCAAAAGTCATCACTGAAACAGGATCTTACAGATCTGGTCCGTAACCGTCAGTGGATCATAATGTTCTCCGTCTTTCTTCTTATGTTCATCTTCCTTTCTATGCGAAACGGCATACTGGTCTACTACTTCAAATATTATCTCGACATTGCCAGCCAGAAAGCATTCCTGATGGATATTGATAAGGTACTGTTCGGCTTTTTCAGTGCGATCGGGCTAACCGGAACAAGTGCCGATATCGCAGGTAATGCATTCAGTGTGATAAACATTATAGGCCAGCTTGCGGCTATCCTGGGTATCGCCCTTTCAAACAGGCTCGCAAAAGGATATTGCAAGAGAGATATTTTCAGAACATGGCTGGGCGTAGCAGGACTGGCCGCTTTACTTTTCGTTGTCATACCTCCAACTTCAATCTGGCTGACCTTTATACTTTCAACACTGTTTAATTTCGCGTGGGGTGTTACAATGATGCTGCCATGGGCGATGATGGGCGATGTGGCCGATTACTCAGAGTGGAAAAATAACCGCCGTGCCACAGGTATTGTCTTTGCCGGTATAGTAGTAGGACTGAAAGTCGGTATGGCCATTGGAGGTTTTCTTGCCGGAAAACTGTTATCAGTATATGGCTATATATCGAACGTCGAACAGACAACCAGCTCCCTCAAGGGCATAAGGCTGACAGTCAGCGTTTACCCGGCGATATCAATAGTGCTTTGCATAGTCTTCCTCTTCATTTACGGCATAAACAGGAAGACTGAAATACAGATGCAGGACGAGCTTGCTGAAAGACGCAAATCTTATATATAGAAATATGAAACAGAATAAACCAGCGTATAAAGATCCTAAATTACCTGTAAAGGAACGTGTTAAGGATCTGCTTAAACGCATGACCATCGAGGAAAAGGCAGCCCAGCTGATGGGTCTGTGGAACGGCGGTGTTGAAGATTTCAAACCTGAGATCTTCGAAGATCCGGTAAAAATGAAAGAGATATTCGGCAAAGGATGCAATTCAGTTCACCCTGCTCCTTTTGGGATCAAGGCGACTGTTGAGATGAGAAATAAAATCCAAAAATACCTTGTTGAAGAGACCAGGCTGTATATTCCGGCGATATTCGTGGATGAAGGACAGCACGGGATGATGAGGCCTGAGTCGACGGTATTTCCGCAGGCAATAGGAATGGCCTGTTCCTGGGACTGTGAGATTTTTGAGAAGATATATGGCATTATAGCGCATGAAATGAGATCAAGGGGAACACACCATGCCCTGTCGCCGGTAATTGATACATGCCGTGATCCAAGGTGGGGACGAGTTGAAGAGACCTATGGAGAAGATCCGTATCTCAACGGAATGCTGGCCTGTGCTGCGGTAAAAGGGCTTCAGGGCACTGTCACGGGCAAGGTGGCAAAGAATAATGTTGCAGCAACGCTGAAACATTTTACCGGGCACGGAGAACCGGAAGGAGGCCAGAACCAGGGTCCCGCTAATTATTCAGAGCGGGTACTCAGGGACTATCATATGCCTATGTTTAAAAGGTGTATTGATAAAGTCAAACCTGTTTCAGTGATGCCATCATATGACGAGGTTGATGGTGTCCCTTCACACGCAAACAAATGGCTTCTGAAAGATGTTCTCAGGAAAGAATGGGGCTTTAAGGGTATGATAGTATCCGATTATTATGGTGTTGACCAGCTGTTTAACAAGCACATGGTGGCTGAAGATGCAAGGGAAGCGACAATAACTGGCTTTAATTCAGGAGTACAGTATGAATTTCCGCAGGCGAACTTATATAAGATGCTGCCAAAGCTGGTCAAAGAGAGAAAAGTCAGTATAAGAGACATTGATAAAGCTGTGGAACAGGCTCTCACCTTGAAATTTGAACTGGGATTGTTTGAAAATCCTTATTCAGATCTTCAGAATGCAGTAAAAGTCAGCAAGTCTCCTGAACACAGGGCAACGGCGCTGAAAGCGGCTCATGAGTCAATAGTACTTCTGAAAAACGATTACCTGCTGCCTCTGAAAAAAGGCAAATACAAAAAGATAGCAGTCATTGGGCCCTGTGCCAAAGGACTATCTTTCGGAGGGTATGCCGGCGAACCATATAAGAAAGTAAATCTTTTTGATGGAATAAAGGAGAAGGCAGGTTCCGGCACGGAAGTACTTTTCGCCCAGGGATGCAGGCTGACGATAAATACTTCAAACAGCTACTTCAACTGGAAGTATGATGAAATAAAGTTCGCATCAAGAGAGGAAAATCTGAAGCTGATTGAAGAGGCGGTAAGGATAGGGAAAAAAGCAGATCTGATAATACTTGCCATTGGAGAGAATGAACATTTGTGTCGTGAGGCCTGGGCAAAGACGCATATTGGTGATAATATGACGCTTGATCTCTTTGGTGAGCAGAATGATCTTGCAGATGCAATAACGGCCATTGGCAAACCGGTAGTTGTCTACCTTATGAATGGCCGTCCGTTGGCAATAAATAAGCTCGTGGAAAAGGTTCCTGCCATTCTTGAAGGGTGGTATATGGGTCAGGAAACAGGTATAGCTGCTGCGGATATAATTTTCGGAGATGTAAACCCATCGGGCAAGCTGACGATAACTTTCCCGAAGTCGGCAGGGCAGATCCCGATGTTTTACAATCACAAGCCCACTGCCCAGTTTATGGATTACATCTCACAGGATATCAATCCATTATTTCATTTCGGGTATGGACTCAGCTACACGCAGTTTAAATATGGAGTGCCGCGCCTGAAAAAGAAAACCATTCATAAGGGAGAGTATGTAATGTTATCGGTTGAAGTGACTAATACAGGGAAAGTAGCCGGTGATGAAATAGTACAGATGTATATCAGGGATGTTGTCAGTTCGGTTACCAGGCCTGTTTTGGAGCTTAAGGGGTTCAGGCGGATTTCTTTAAAGCCTAAGGAGAAGAAGAATGTAGTTTTTTATATAGGGTTTGATGAGCTTGCTTTTCATAATATAGACATGAAGTATGTTGTTGAGCCTGGCAAGTTTGAGATAATGACGGGAGGTTCTTCGAAGGAAGGAGATCTGCAGAAGACGGAGTTGGTGGTAAAATAATAAGTTATTAAAAACAGAAAGCCCCTCAGAGTTTTCTGAGGGGCTTTTTATTAAAGTAGGCGACTACCTACTCTCCCACTAACGCAGTACCATCGGCGCTGACAGGTTTAACTTCTCTGTTCGGAATGGGAAGAGGTGGAGCCCTGCCGCTATAGTCACCTTAAGGTTTTAAATAATGTATGACACACCGGAGTAAAAGCTAATAAAATTGACTCAGAAAGTTCACGGGTAATTAGTACTGCTCGGCTTTGGCGTCACCGCCTTTACACCTGCAGCCTATCAACGTCGTAGTCTTCGACGACCCTTAAGGGAGATCTCATCTTGAGACGAGCTTCGTACTTAGATGCTTTCAGTGCTTATCTCTTCCAAACATAGCTACCCTGCGATGCAGCTGGCGCCACAACAGGTACACTAGAGGTCTGTCCAACACGGTCCTCTCGTACTAGTGTCAGGTTCTCTCAAATCTCCT
>JAPLDX010000079.1 GCA_026391215.1 Bacteroidia bacterium | reverse complement strand
GGTGTTTAACCTGGTGATTGGAACAGGCACCCGACAGGCAGGATCGGCACTGAATTTCAGTGATATTGACTGGGCTAAAACACCTTTATTCCTTAAAATCCAGATCTATAACCAGGGAGCATGGAAATACCTGGGAACATCAAGATTATGGTCGGTGCCTTATGCGATGGTCACAAATGACATTGGAGCCCCTTTAAAAAAGCTTGCGGTAACAGGTGAAACTGACAACCTCGAAGAGGCTTTGTTCGAAGTAAAGAACAAGGATGGGCAGATAATATTTGCAGTGTATAATGAGGGAGTAAGAGTTTATGTCAGCGATGGCGATGAAAAAGGAGTCAAAGGTGGATTTGCGATAGGTGGATTTGGAACCACAAAGGTTTCATCACAACCATATTTTATTGTCAGACCAGATTCCATAAGGATGTATTTGTATGATACTGTTAAAGCAGTAAAGGGCGGATTCGCAATTGGCGGTTACGGAATTACTAAAGATCGTTCACAGGATTATCTGTTTGTCAGCTCCGACAGTATCAGGGCATATATCGACAACAGCTCAGCTAAAGGACCAAAAGGAGGATTTGCAATAGGCGGATTTGGAACAGTTAAGGATAAGGCAGGACATTATTTTAATGTTTCCACAGATACGAGTAACATAATCAACCCGTCACAAAACAGGATATTATGGTATCCTTTGAAGAATGCTTTTCTTGCAGGCAGGGTACTGGTTGAAAAGCCTGACAGTGTGGGAATAAATTCATTCGCAACAGGATATGAGTCAAAGGCAAAAGGACAATATTCACAGGCTATGGGTTACAAGGCAATTTCCAGAGGTAATTACTCAACCTCCATCGGGTATCAGTCTGTCGCAAATAAAGATAATTCCTTTGCTTTCGGACAGTGGGCTATGGCGAAGAATTTTGAGAGTTATGCATTCGGTCGGGGAGCTATTGCTGAAGGATATCGCAGTTTTGCTTTCGGGAGCAGCGGAGTTGACTCTCTGGGCAAGACCACCGAAGTTGCTTATGCAAAGGGGGATTATTCCTTTGCTATAGGTCAGGGTTCTATTTCTTCAGGTTTTGGTTCTTATGCAATTGGATTGCAGGATACTGCAAGTGCTGGTTTTGCCTTAGCCCTTGGATATGGATGCAATAGTTCTGGTTGGTATTCAACTTCAATGGGTTTTATGAACCAGGCTTCAGGCTGGACTTCAACTGCCATGGGGAGATTAACAATCGCATCTGGTGGTACATCCACAGCTATTGGAAGTGAAACTGTCGCATCTGGAGGAAGCTCATTTGCAGGCGGAGATGGTAGCAAGGCTACATCGTGGTCCACGTTCGCATTTGGTCATTATAATTTAGCCAGCGAAGCAAATGCAGTAGCAATGGGACAATTTACTAAAGCCACTGGTGAAAATTCATTTGCTATGGGTCAGTTTTCTGAAGCAAATGGTAAGAATTCAACAGCATTAGGTGGTGGCTTAGCAAATGGATCTGTTTCAATAGCAAGCGGTCAAGGAACAGTTGCTTCAGGTTCATGCTCATTCGTGGGAGGGCTAGAAAGTAAAGCCACTCATAATTTTTCATTCTCATTCGGACTTAGAAGTACAGCTTCCGGTTATAAATCAGTTGCATTTGGTTGGGAAACTATCGCAAAATCCTGTGCTGTATTAGTTCTTGGTAGGTTTAATGATACTACTAATATGACAAATCGTGACTGGTATGTATCAACCGATCCGGCTTTTGAAATTGGGAACGGCACTTCAAACTCAGACCGTAAAAATGCTTTTACGGTTTTACAGAATAGTAATGTAGGTATAAACATGGTCAGTCCTCAGCAAAAACTTGATATTGCCGGAGGTAACGGCCGTGTGGAAGCTGGTTACAGCTGGCTTACAGATTCTGATATTCGCTTTAAAAAAAACATAGTCACAATCGAAAATTCTTTAGAAAAAGTAATGGCAATGCGTGGCGTGAACTTTGATCTGATAAGTTGCAACACAGCAAATGAAAGAAAAAGTATTGGATTCATAGCCCAGGAGCTGGAAACAGTTGTTCCCGAGGTTGTTGTCACCGGATCTGACGGATATAAATCTGTTGCTTATGATAAAATAACCGCTGTATTAACCGAGGCTATCAAAGAGCAACAAAAACAGATTGAAATTCAGCAAAAGGAAATTGATGATCTAAAAGCCCTGGTGAAAGACCTGATAGCAGAAAAGGAATGATGAATTCCATAAAGCAAAGAAGTGGAGAAAGGTAATAGTCAAAAAAACTTGACTTGCCTTTCCTTTTGTTATAACTTGCTTATATAGAAATTTGTTTTCGATTATTAACCAGGCCGGATTATTTTTTCAATCAACTGTTCTGCCAATGAAAAAGATGGTTATAATAGCATACCTGATTTTTGTCTCATTCTTCAATTCTTATGGGCAATGGTATGTTAAAGAATATAATGTATCTGATATTGATTTTCTTTCAAGGGAACAGCTTGAAGAATCATTGAAAACATCAAAAAGTGATCTTTTATATTCTGGTATCATTTCTTTGGCCGGGGGAGGTGTTTTTCTTGCAGGCAGATATCTGCCGTATGAAATTGATGATGAATCATCAATTATTGAACAGTTATTGGGAGAAAAAGGGATGAAGAAAATATTAATGGTCTCAGGAGCAGGAATGGTGGTCGGAGGTGCAGTTGCCGGAATAGTTTACCTGAGCAGGATTGGAAGAATTAAATCAGTCATTAATAAGTACTTTACGTCTGCCGGATCACTGAACATATCTCCAACAATAATAGTAAACTATCATAATCAAGTAGTTTGCCCGGGATTTACATTAATTTATAATTTCTAAGACATAAGTTCTAAAACCTTTAAATATTGCCTGTCCGGATGAAAAAGTTTACTGTAACAATTCTATTTTCTGTGGTTTTACTCAGCAGTTGCAGTCATTATTATTATGTAGCTGATACCCAGAATGTTCCGTTATTCAAAGAGAAGGATCAGTATCGTCTTTCAGGAACGTTTGGATTCGGCGACGAATCGAATTGTATTGAAGCCCAGGCTGCTTATGCCATTTCAGACAAGATTGGCGTACTGGCAAATTTTATGTCAGCCTGGGGTGGAGATGTATCCGATAAAGATTATGGCAGGGGAACCTGCCTGGACGGAGGGATTGGTTATTTTAAGCCAATAAAGGATTATGGCGTTTTCGAAATATATGGCGGTTTTGGAGGAAGTTCCCAGCATCATGAATACTCAGGACCTCATTACGATTCGTTTACTGGTACAATCTCAACAGAATATGAGGGGAGTTCAGATCTGGCGTTTTTCAAACTATTCATCCAGCCTTCTTTCGGAGTAACATACAGCGTGTTCGATTTCATAGCATCAGCTCGTTTTTCCAGCTTGTCTTTCATGAGTGTAGAGAACAATATTTACGGGAATACATATCTGTATGATGACCTTAATTCAATTTCAAATAACGGTCAGTTTTTCCTGGAACCGGCTGCCACCCTTCGAGGAGGCTGGGAAAAGATAAAAGTCCAGGCTCAGATCTCTTATATCTGGCACCTGAATGACAGAGATCTGGATATTGGTGAAGCAACTCATTTCAGCATTGGATTGGTATTTACACTGGCAAAAAAGTCAGTTAAAGCGACACCCTGAAGACAGAAAGCGGGAAACAGATATTATTCCGGCAGCCTGCTAATATGCAACTCTTTCTGTGCCTGTGACAAAAGATCAAATATGGGAAGATTGCGCATTTCATAAATATCCTTGTGCTTGTTTATATTCACAATGACAATATCGCCCTTGCCTTTGCCAAATTCTCCCCCAAAATCATAGAAACCGGCCATAACTGTCAGCTGACCAGCCTGAACAAGATCCTTATATTTCTTGCAGGCAATATTCACCTGGTAGTCGAGATTCTTTTCGATGATCTGTGTGTGCAGTTTCTGAAAATCTTTTTCAGTTGATGCTTCTTTAATATTAGGTCTTAAAAAGTCGAGCTCATGCTTAATATTGTAAGTCTCCTGATCAAATCCTTTCAGGTACGCCTTAATGGCCCCGCAATCGGAATGTCCCAGGAAAAACAGCATCGGGGTCTTTAAATGATAAATACCGTAATCAACTGAACCTTCTGTTGACAGGATCTGGTTACCTATATTCTGAATGGAAAAAACCTTGTTGGAAGTATCAGGCATAAGGGAATTCAGCGGTACACGGGAATCGGAACATGTAACAAGTGTGATATATGGTTTCTGCTCGTAGCTGAAGCTTTCAAAGTATTCACGCGGATGCGTCTGTACAAAATAATTGTTGCCCAGCACTATTTGTGCAACAATTTCGGGTGGAAGAATGGTTTTGGGTTTTACCGGTGCTTTTTTAATATCCGGTTCTCTCTCTCCTATTGCAGCTACGATTACATCATGAAGGGTATCACGTCTGCTGACATGACCCAGCAGATGTTCAATTTCCTCATACCTTAAAGTATCCCGTACTTCAGAATGTGCTTCAGCTACCTTAAATTCAATACCTCTGGCTTTGAGGTTTTCATAAAGTCTCTTGATAAGCCTGGCGCCACTGGAATCTATTGTGGCAGAAGTGCTTAAATCAAATATCACTACCTTAAGCGAGGAACCCATTTCCTTTACTTTATTCCATACTGTCAGATAAACAGTCACCACGTTGAAATATACCAGGGTAGATTCCACTCTGAATATAATTGTTCCTGGCACCAGCTCATTATCAGGATGACGCTTGATATCAGTATACCTGTTCGTGCCAGGGATCCGGCCAAGAAATGCAACGTGAGGACTGGATACATTCCTGATGATTAACGTCAGTGAAAAGAGTGCCGCTATCAGCACACCTTTTAATATCCCGAATATTAATACGGCTACAAGCGCCGTCATTGCAATAATAAAATCAAACTTGTTGACTCTCCACAATCGTTTCATTTCCTTTATATCAAAAAGGCCTTTAATGGCAACCAGGACAATCGACGCCAGGATAACAGTTGGCAGATTTTTCAGCAATCCTGTCAGAAATAAAAGACAGATGGAAATGGTAATTGACGCGATCACAATCGACATCGGGGTTTTTGCACCCGCTTTTTCATTTACTGCAGATTGCGACAAACCGCCACTCACCGGGTATCCCTGTCCTAAAGATGTGGCAAGATTGGCAACACCCAGAGCAAGAAGTTCCTGCCTGGCATCGATTTCATAACCTCCCTTCTGTGCAAGAGTCCTTGCCGCTGAGACGCTTTCTATATATGCTAAAAGAAAACAGGCAAATGCCAGGGGAACTATGCTGCCAATATCCTTTAAATTCATATCAGGTAAACGAATTTCAGGCAAGCCGCTGGGAATAACGCCAACAGTTTTAAATCCCATTGTGCCAAGTGGAGTAAATGATAATGCGAGGATAGATAAAATCACGACAAATATTGCGACCGGTTTACCAGGCAGGAATTTCTGTCCGGCAATCATTAAAGCAATTGCGACAATCCCAAATATCAGTACTGTAATATTTGTGTCAGGCAATTGTTTTATCAGTATAATAAAACGGTCATAAGAGCTTTCTCCTCCTCCCGGAACGCCAAAAAGCTTTGGCAGCTGGGTCATTCCGATCGCTATTGCCGCACCGGCTTTGAAGCCCACCAGCACAATCTCGCTTATAAAATTGATAATACTGCTCAGGCGCAGCAGGTATGCCAGGACTGCAAAAGCGGCAAATATCAGGGCTGATAATGATGCCAGGTCGACCCAGCGCTGAACGTCGCCTGCTGCAAGATCGGCAAGTGTTACTCCGATAAGCATTGAGATCGCTGAGGTCGGACCAACAGCAAGCTGTTTGCCTGTGCCCAGCATGGAATAAAATATGCCTCCTATAATATAACCATAAACACCATATTGCGGGGGTAATCCGGCCAGTGTGGCATAGGCCAGTGAAACAGGTATTGCGTAAGCTGCAAGTGTTACACCGGATACTGAATCGTCGCCTAAAAGCTTCAGAGAATAACTCCGGAGCCATTCGAGAGCCGGAATACGTTTAATCAGACCAGTTCTGAAAGATTCTTTAGTAACCATAAAGTAAAGTATAGAAATATAAAACACCTCATAATACCAAATTAATATAATACAATGAATTTGGATATCTCAATTGAAAAATTAACAAAATATATTTTAAAATTCGTTTTAAATAAGAATTGCTATTCCCTTAAGTAATCGTAAATTTATTAACTCATACTGTATTCTATGGAATATATTTTAACTGTCAGAAGTAATAAGTTCATAATAGTCTTATTCTTTTCTGTCGTTCTTATTCTTTGTCCAAAGCTGGCTTTCCCTCAGGCATCCGGTTCATTGCAAAACTTAACTGAAAATCAGAAGCTGGCCCGTGATATATTCAGAGAGCTGATAGAGATCAATACAACAGCGAACATGGGAAGCACAAAAGCTGTTGAAGCTATGGCTGCGCGGCTCAAAGATGAAGGCTTCCCGGAAGCTGACATAAAAATTGTGGGGCCATCTCCTCAGAACATGAACCTGGTTGCCCGCCTGAAAGGAAAAGGCACTCTGCCTCCTCTCCTCTTTATCGGTCATCTTGATGTGGTTGAAGCGCTCCCGCAGGACTGGTCATTCGACCCGTTCATATTCAGGGAGATTGAAGGCTATTTCTATGGACGCGGCACTACTGATATGAAAAATGAGGATGCTGACCTGATAGTCAATCTGATAAGACTTAAAAAGGAAGGATTCATTCCTGAACGCGACATAATTATAGCCCTGACCGATCATGAGGAAGGTGGTTCCGCTAACGGGATCCAATGGCTTATTGCAAACCGCCGTGATCTTATCGGCCATAGCTCATTACCGCTAAAGGATAATGCAATATATCATCTCTCGGAAGCCCTGATAAATATTGCCGGCTATGATTTTCCTCTTGACCTTAATGAAACAACCCGTATGTTCTTTGAACGAAACGCTCAGCAGGAATCCGGTCAGACCAGGGCAGATATGATGGCCGTGGCGAAAATACCTCCCGACACTTCAGCAGCAAACAGGCTTGCCGGATCTTCAGCTCATTACAATTCCCTGATGCGCACAACCTGTGTTGCAACAATAATAACTGCCGGCCATGCAAATAATGCTCTGCCTCAAACTGCAAGGGCTAATGTCAACTGCCGGTTATTACCGGATGATAATCAGATAAATGTATTAAATACACTTATAAATATTGTCAATGATCCCCAGGTTCGTATAACATGCTCTTATGCAGCAAATCCGGGGCCTATGTCTCCCTTGAGGAAAGATGTCCTTGATGCAGTTGATCACCTTACAGATTCAATGTGGCCGGGGGTAATTGTAACTCCAATAATGGCAACAGGAGCTACTGATGGTAAAAGGCTCCGCTCTGCAGGTATTCCTGTCTATGGGATCTCCGGAATGTTCGGTGATGTTGATGATGTCCGTGCTCATGGAAAAGACGAACGTATCGGAGTTCAGGAATTTTATAACGGTATTGAGTTCATGTACCGATTAATGAAAGAACTATCTTCTGATATCCTGCATGATAAAAAATAGCCGATTATATTTTACAGAAATAACTCAATGATTATGAGAACTTTTATATTAATGATCTTATCAGCACTGTTCACACTTAGCTCTTTTGCCCAGAAATTTCCAGGACCTGCGGACAAAAAAGCTACAAAGGAGACTGTCAACTTGTTCCGGTCATTATATGAGCTTCAGAACAAGGGAATAATGTACGGTCACCAGGATGACCTGATGTACGGATATAAATGGTGGTATGAAAAGAATCGTTCTGATACAAAGGATTTTACCGGTGACTATCCTGCGGTTGCCGGATTTGAACTGGGACACCTTGAACTCGGGGATGAGCGAAGCCTCGATTCAGTAAGCTTCTCCCAGATGGCCGATCAGATAAAGGCCCATTACAAACGAGGAGGAATCATCACCATCAGCTGGCACCTGAATAATCCCCTGACAATGCAGGACCCGGAAGTTGCCAGGAAAAGACAGGGAGGAACAGCCTGGGATGTAAGCTCCAAAGAGGTGGTTGCCTCAATACTTCCCGGAGGAAAAAACAATGAACTGTTTAATACATGGCTTGATCGCCTTGCCGGTTTCTTTAAAGGGCTGAAAGATGATAAAGGGAAACCTATTCCTTTCATTTTCAGGCCATATCATGAACATTCCGGTTCCTTTTTCTGGTGGGGGACAAACATCTGCACTGATGAGGAATATGCCGCCCTATGGAGGTATACTGTAAATTTCTTACGTGGTAAAAAGAAGATTCACAACATTCTTTATGCCTACAACACCGACATGGTAACCAGCCTTGAACAGTATATGAAAGGCTATCCGGGCGATGATATAATTGATATGCTTTCTATTGATATGTACGACCGCGGAGAGCAGTTTGGTGCCGAACTCAACAATGCACTGGGCTTTGTTACCGCCGAGGCTGCAAAAAGGAACAAGCTGACCGCACTTAGTGAAACCGGCGGCAGATGGGGTAAGGCAGACTGGTGGTCAACAGTACTCCTGCCAGTTGTCAGCAAGTATTCTGTAGGATATGTTCTTACATGGAGGCATACGTATATGCCACGTTTTCCTATGGGAAATAAGAATCAGCCATTCCCGGATGATTTTCTTAATTTCTACAATTCCCCCAGGAGTCTCTTTCTGAAAGATATACAGAAACCAAATGTATATACGAGGAAGTAATTGCCGGTTAAACCTTTATGACTTTACAAATATATGTCCCCCGGATCGTTATAATTTTAACAAAATAAATTCCGGGATCATATTTCCTCATTTCAATATAAAATTCAAATGAGTTGACTATTTCTTCAGAAACAAGTTCCCTGCCTGTTAAATCAAACAGGCTGATGGATCTGATCTCATAAATTGTATTTATTCCCAATAAATCAGTTACAGGATTCGGATATAAAAAGAGATCTTTTTCCGAAGGGGTCTCATCCCCGGAGATCAGAATCTCATTTGAAGCTGTCCAGTTTTCAGCAATGCTGTTATCCGAAAGTGGATCAATAAGTTTCAGGTGATACCCATTGCCGTCTGCATCGGGCCAGGGAGCAGAATCATGATAAGTGACACTGTCAATTACATTTCCAAAAGCATCAGCCAGTACCAGTTTCTGGCTTTTATTTGATAAGTGTCTCGCATACTGGCTATTAGGCGACATTTTATACTGGTTAAAGAATATCGCAAAGTTGCTTGCCAGAATCAATGATGCACCCGGGGCAAGTGATGATCCGGCCGGAAACTGGAAACTGAATCCGGTACCGCCGAAATAGATTCCTGTAAGGTCAGCGCTATTATCTCCGGCATTTGTTATCTCAATAAACTCCCTTTCTTCACTTAAAGGATATGAGATTGTTGTATCCGGGTGGTACATTATCCTGCTTATCACAAGTTCAGGAACCGCTACATTGCTGCATTCCGACCAGTTTCCAAGATTGGCAGTGATCCACGGGATTCTTTTCTCAAGAAAGGATTTGATTTCTGCGATCCTCTTCTGGTGGTCCTTCACATTATTCCATTTTATATTTTCCCTAAAGATAGCCTCACTGATTGATGCTACTGTTGAATCAATCAGGTTGTTTATGCTTGTCAGATTCAATGGCTGACCCGGAAGGATAAGTTCGTTCCATCTTTTTGAAAGATAGCACCTGAACTTGTTATTATAAAACATGTCCCGCCAGAATTTTGGCCCTTCATTATCTCCATTCGAGAACTGCCATACGTTATACTTACTCCTGTCATAACCCCAGATGTGCAGATCATTGTTAAAAGTAAGGTCCGAATCCCATACAGGCCCAGACCTTATCTTTCCGTTCCTGTCTTTATGGAAATATGTGCTGAACTGGTATGAATCTGCATTCGATGAGAGCTCGCTGATTATCATGTAATCAATGAATGAGGGCATATCAATCAGCGAAGGAACGCCGGTTGCCGGCGAATAGTCCCCGCTAGTGACTGCTGATTCTAGTAAATTATACTGGCGTTTGATATAGTTGGACTGTAGCTCGGTAACGGTTTCAGGGTCGGGAAACTCATGAATAAAATCGACCGTCCCACCGTTCCATGCATACATTTTCCAGGCTACAGGATCGCCTCCTGTTGTTTTATCAGCCTTGATGATATAACCGCCGGTAACCTCAGGCATGTAATTATCATTTACAGTGATCTTATAAACATCCACCCTGTTATCATCTGCCTTGATCTTTTCTTCAAGCATGTAAAGCCCCCGGTAATTGCCATTAATAACTACCTCGCAATAAGCTGTCCTGGAAGCATATTCCCCTATCTGCCTTGATAGATTAAAGCAGAGGTAGTCGCGAACCAGGGCTGAATCGAAGATCATTCCGTTGAGTATCCAGTCATTTTCAGCAGGCATGCCCAGAAGCTTTACGTTATTATTTGTTACTCCATCAGCCAGCTTTGTCGAAAAGCCATACTGCTTCTTATATGAATATTGTGAAGAAGATCCCCTGATCTCTATGTCTATTTTCCCACTGTAATCCAGGTATGCCGCAGTATTCTGATCAGTCACATAATTTCTCTGGCCTTTGCCCCTGTAAATTATTTTCATTGTCGCCTTAATTCTCGGATCATCAACAATTTCAGCGCCGTCAGTATTGATAATAATAATGGGAAGGTTGCTGTCAGTGAAGCTCTGGGCGCCCGCCATATCAGCAAGGAGTACTAATAATATTGTAATGAAATAAAACGGTCTCATAAAATATGGTAACATTTCCCAAAAATAATCTTTTTTTCCACAAACGATTTT
>JAPLDX010000010.1 GCA_026391215.1 Bacteroidia bacterium | reverse complement strand
GATTTCCAGTTTCAATGTTGCCCTTATGGCGACATGTGAGTTAATATCATCTATTGTACCCAGCCATGCCCATACTTTCTCATCGTCCATTTTCACCACTTCATTTGCAGCAGCTCCCCACAATCCCACATCATTGTGTATCATTATTTTAAACGGAATTCCTTTATATCCTCCTTTTTTATTAGCCTCTTCTATCCCCAGTTCAGCTCCCTGTAACATTTGTTTACCCAGTGAAGAAATAATTGAACCTTCCAGCGGTCCCAGGAATCCGATTCTTACTTCTTTCAGATCAGCGGGAGGAAGCTTCTCCCGCCCGGCTCCATAGAATTGAACCGGTTCAAGAAAATGATATTTATAGGCTTTCTGGTATTCATCATAAGCAACCAGTTCATCAGGAATATTTCCATAATTGGACGGTTTTGCCTGTCCCTTTACAATTGAAAGCGACATCAGAATAAGCAGGAAAATACTCGTCAATATCCTAAGCAGCGGTTTCATAATTCTTTTCATTTTTTATAAAAATCAGCAACTACCTTATTATTTCCCCGCGGCTTACACCTTTTGAAGTAGCAACCCAGAGGACATCATTTTCAGCATCCACGCCTATAATAAAATTATGGGCAATAGACGGCGATAAAGGGACTTCTTTCTTTTCTGTACCATTGGTTATTATAGCTTTTCCGTTTTCACTGTTGTCATCTTTTAAATATGTAACCCAGGTTGTCCCGTCAAAAGTACTCAGCCCGTTATCACAGCAGACAAATACAACTTTACCTTCAGCTCTCAGGAAGTTAATGAAATTGCTGGCAAGGCCGCTGTCTTCTTTAAAGTAGCCTTTCCAGTTTTTGCCGTCATAGCGGCTCATCCCAAAATAAGTTGAAACCCACAAAATACTGTCTGCATAAGATGTGGCGGTTGTTATATCATGAATAATACCATCGTCAGGCTGGAGGTCTATTTCCATGAAGCCGTCAGGGTCAACATAATCCCTGAAATGTTTTGTCTCATAAGTATATTCTATCACTCCTCCTCCCCAGGCGGCGATCCATACTTTCCCATCACCGGCTGAAACGGCATAGGACCATGGTTCATGCATCGGGGCATTCATTTCCGTGAATATCTCCCATTCTTTGGTGAAAGTATCGTAATGACCTGCACCCCCGCCGGTGGCTACCCATATATCTTTCCCGTCACAAAAAACATTGTATACCAGGTCGTTGGGCAGACCGCTGTTGAACTGGTTAAAGGTTTCAAATTTACCTCCTGACCAGCGGTTAAGTCCTGCGAAAGTTGCAATCCAGACATCCCCGGTAAGCCTGGATACATCAATAGAAACGACCCCGTTATGTGCAAGGCCGTCCTCTGTTGTATATGTGCGCCATTTTCCTTTTTCATATACTGCCATACCGCCGTGAGTGCCTACGAGCACGCGATCACCGTCAATGCGGACGGTATAAGCCTTATCTGAAGGAAGCCCGTCCTTTGTTGTGAAATTACGCCAGTTACCGTAAACAGGCATTGCCTTTGCTTCCTTAATGACACCAGAACTGCTTCCCGGCGTAACTTCAGAGGTATTCTCATTATTGCTGACAACCGTTTCTTTAACAGGCAATTGATTGTCACCGGTATTGCCGGGCTTTATAAAAATCAATATTCCTGCAATAACTATCAGTACAATAGCATATAATATATTTTTAAAGGAACGGGTTTTTATCAGGTTCTTCATAGATATTCTTATTAATTATGTGACATTGATGCGAGTTGTTTTTCAGTTCTTTTTGTTTCGTATGCCGGGTCCCTTAAAGATTTCAGATATTCAATAAGTTCATTAAGCTGTATTTTGGTCAGATCGTTCACAATACCATGCTGTTCTGTTTTGCCATACAGAGTCCATATCTCCTCGAGTGTTGCAGCACGTCCGTCATGAAGATATGGAGGTGAAGCAAATACATTATTAAGGTGCGGTGTATCGAAAAGGATTGAATCATCTGATGAAGCAAGTGTCCCAACATCAAACATCTGTTTGTTTGTAAAATATGGAGCAGGGTGGCAGGTGACACAACGATTCTTTTCAGGTATTTCGTTCCCTTTAAAATCGACTGTCCGTTCAAAGATAGCCTTTCCCCGCTGCTGAGCCGGCGTAAGTTCTCCTGCCGGATTATGAAGAAGGTTGGGCGGATTGGGAATCCCTGTCATAATATATGCTGTTATTGCATCAAGCTCTTTATATGAGAAAGCTTCTGTCCTTGTAAGCACCGTTGAAAAGCGCAAGCCGTCCTGTTTGTATACAGTCTGGTTCTTGCCGTTCCATTTATAGGGAGGTGTATCGCCGATATTGCGCAGTGACTGAGTGTTGGTCAGGTTTCGCCCCATATCCTTTGAAGCCATGTTATATACCAGGCCATCTTCATGAGTGTCGGGATGGCAGGTAAAGCATGAATATTGTGTCTGAAAAGTATG
Source organism: Bacteroidia bacterium (assembly GCA_026391215.1). Taxonomy (GTDB): domain Bacteria; phylum Bacteroidota; class Bacteroidia; order Bacteroidales; family VadinHA17; genus LD21. Next base: position 14,166 of record JAPLDX010000010.1, on the reverse strand, counting down.
GCCGGCACTATTAAGCAGCCTGCGCCCGTGGCGTGCAACAGTTATCCGCCGCGGACCGCCAAGGTCGATTGTGTTTACTGTTTCAAGGCTTTCGGTATTTATGACTGCGATCCTGTCTTCAAGATGCTCGGCAACATATAGAAGCTTGCCGTCAGGGGAGAGGACCATGCCTTTCGGATTCGCCCCTGTAGGGATCCTCTTTATGACGAACCTGGTGCTGATCCCCAGGTGATTGGAAAAGTGATCAAGCATTTCAGACGAGGTGACGGCTATCAATGCCCTGAGGGAGTCAAGGTCAATGACTGATATACAATCAACACCCCCATGTGACACGAAAGCCCTCTTTCCGTCAGGAGTTATCTCGATGTCGAAGGGATCAGCATAATATTTATTTGGCTCATCAAGCAGCAGCTGTAATATTCTTCCGTCAGGTTTCTGCTCTATTATTCCGATGCCGTTGGTCATAATAAAACCTCTTTCCACCTGGATTGAAGGAACAAGGTTTTTTGGTCTTATAAGCGGGATCAGTGCCAGGTCGCCTTCGGGTGTAAAGGCAATGTTTTCCATCATATAAGCTGATTCCACATCCCTGTATTCAGCGATCCTCTGGTTGTTGTCATTAACAACTGAAAGCTGGCAAATTACGGGATCTCCGTAGGGTGCAATAAGTGCACGCCGGCTCGTTATATAAAGCTTGCTTTTATCTGGAGACATTGTTATTCCTGTGGGATTATTTCCGGTTGTCAGCCTTTTCTGCTCTCTTCCGGAAGCAAGGTCAAACACTGACAGATCGGAGCTGTATGAGTTCACCACATACAGGAATTGCTTATCTGAGCTCAGCTCAATTCCGGCAGGGCCATTCCCTGTTTTAAGTGTATATTCTACACTATTATTGTTCAGGTCTATAACCGATACATTATCAGACCATTGGTTGGTCACATAAGCTATGTTTTTGTCATTATCAATCACTACACTGTGAGGGCGGATACCAACCGGGATTTCATCCAAAACCTTTTTTTTTTCAGTATCAATGATCAGTAACGAATTGCCTTCTTCAGCAACAGCAAACAGCTTTTTCCCATCATCGGATATTGCCAGTTTAAAAGGTGAATAATAATCTGCGTTCACCATTTCCGCAATAATCCCATCTTTCTGATTAGGCAAATGACACGACAGGCAATTCAGAGGATGATCTTCCGTGGCAGTCAGATAATTAACGTGCGACCTGCTCCAGCGGTGGAAGGGAGGATATGTGATTGCTCCCAGAATAATAATAACTCCGGCAGTTATGCTTATTTTTTTATAAATCTTATTCATACTCATTCAAGCTCCACGATTTTTTCCCTGACTTCAGTTATATGTACTGGTATTATCACTGGTGCCTTTCTTACGGCAAAAGAGACTCTGTTTTCAGGAACTATTTCCGGATCCTCATGACATCCTACGCATCCGCGCCTTTCATTTGGGCGAAGCCATATCCATGAACTGGGTCCGTTGAGAACATTACCCTTGTCATCAAGAGTCCGGATCTGAAATGGAGTATCGGCAATTACTTTAAGATAAAACGATCCGTCTCCTTCAACCTGAACGACACCATATGTTGAATCAATACCTATTACTTCAATCCGTGATGTTTTTATGCCTGCGTCCTTTCCGGCAGACTGAAATCCCATGTAATTGATGTCCTGGCAGAGGAGCAATCCGGTTTTTACCTGGTAGTCCACCTCGCTTGGCAGCTTTTTTGGTCTTTCATATTTAACAGCTTCAATAACATCCAGCACATTATATTCCGGATCATCATAAAGAATTTTACCAGGAGCTTTTTCTGCCGGATCAAATTCATAAAGTGAATAATGGTCCGAATCTGATTTACGCCAGGATACTAACAGATTTCCTGACTGCATAGGCAGAACGGAATTAAAGCTGCCATCGATTTCAGAACTAAGGTTGATCCTGGTATGCAGAGGGCGGTTATAACTGACAGAGATCAGATTTCCTTCAGGAGCATTGCCGTTTTCTGTTTCAATAAACAGAATTTTGCCATCTGCTGTCTCCCGTCCGCGACTGATTATCTTAGTTCCATCCGGACCTTTATAGAAAATATCCGCTTTTGTTCCATCAGGACGTAGAACCATAAGCATAGGATCCCTTTTGTCAGGAAGCAACTGACGGTTTATTGTCAGCAGGCGGCCATCTTTCAGAACAGCTGTGGCATATGAGGAAAACGGACCAAAGGTAAGCTGCCTGGTGTCAGAGCCATCGGGTTTACATGAAAAAAGGCAATAGGCTGATTTAACAGTATCGTTATCAATATATCCTGTAAATGCTACGCGTCCGGAAGGAAGATAAACCGGGTCGAAACAGTTATCCTTTAAGGATGTGAGCCTACTGGTTTTAAGGTTTTTAATCTCCATCTCAAATATTTGCCAGAGATCGCCTTCTTTCTGCTGAGCGGCAAAAAGAATTCTTTCACCGTCATAGGAGATCTCGGGGCAACATGCTGAATAAAACTTGTCAGAGAGAACCTTTATTGATCCTGACTTTTCAGGATTAAGAACTGCAATCTGGGCTCCAGTGACATAACGCCAGGATTCCCCTGTAATAAACTCCTGATTCTGAAAATTCCCAGGTACCCGGGTGATGATAAGCAAATTATTATGTGACGTGCCTTTACACGACAATAGTAATATACACGAAAGATTTATAGCAAGTATATTGGCAATCCTTTTATAATTCATCAAGCGAGGTAGTTAAGGTTCTTTAATTTCAAGGATCTGATTGGCTTTAACATTTTCAAGTGTCTGTATCTTTCCTGAAGGCCATTTTATTTCAATCTTTTCAATCATTTTATTTTCAGCCAGTCCGAAATGGACCCGCGGATCATTCTGTGAAAGATAACCTGTCGTGCCTTTCTTCTGGGCTATCTGCTCCTTGCCGCCTGCGCTGATCTTGATCCTTGCACCGATTCCGTCACGATTGCTTGTAGTTCCTGTCAGGTTAAGCGATATCCAGTTATTCTGGTTCCCTTTATTATTGCGTAAAAACCTGGTTTTATCATTAAGGTTCACAACAAGTATATCCATGTCTCCGTCATTGTCATAGTCCCCCATACAGGCTCCGCGCCCGACATATTCCTTACTAAAATATTCTCCCATCTCAAGCGATACATCCACGAATTTTTCTCCCCCGACATTCTCAAACAGTTGATCCTCCTGTCCGTACAGATGTTTCAGAGCGCCGTTTGCTTTGAAAATATCAACATCCCCGTCATTGTCATAATCAATAAATGATGATGACCATCCTACAAACTGGGCACATGCCACTGCCAGTCCTGATGGATAGGACATATCAGAATATGTTCCGTTGCCATCGTTCCTGTAAAGAGAGCAATATGTGTCGTCGGATACAAACATATCGAGCAGACTGTCATTATTATAATCGGCAAAATCCACCGACATGCTTACCGTTGCTTCGCCACCCTGGCTGAAAGCTGTTCCCGACATTGTACCCCTGTCAGTAAAGCTTTTGCCTTCATTGTTATGATACAGGTAGTTCAGGGTATGGTCATTTGCTACATATATATCAACATATCCATCTTCGTCATAATCGATAGCCCCGACACCCATAGCCCTTCCGTCCTGGTCGTTGAGGCCCATCCTTTCAGTTACATCTTCAAAGACCCCTTCACCTTTATTATGGTACAGAACATCCTTCTGGCTGTCATAAGCCATAGGTCCGGGAAAACCGTCAGGGGCATAAAAATATTTGTACTCAGGGTCAAAAGCCAGGTAATTTCCCACGTACAGATCGAGTAGTCCGTCATTATCATAATCTAACCATACGGCTCCGATGCTGCATTCATTGCCTCCGGCCGTATTTGATTTCTTCGTGACATCAGTGAATGATCCGTTGCCATTATTTTCAAGAAGGACATTCGGGCCGTAATTGCACAGGTATATATCAGGGTAACCATCATTATTGTAATCACTTACAGTCACGCCCATGCTGTACCAGGGTCCGCTGACACCTGCTTTTCTGGTAACATCTTCAAATGTACCATCGCCACGGTTTCTATATAGATGGTTTCCCGGCAGCTGTTCAGGTTTTTCACCGGAGCTGAATCCTTCAATCCAGGTGCCGCTGCAGATATAAAGGTCCATAAACCCGTCCTGGTCATAATCGAAAAAAGCTGAACCGCCACCGCTTGATTCAATAATATTGGTCAGCTCATTATCGCCAATGGAATGAATGAAATCTATTCCGATCTCAGATCCGATCTCCTGGAAGAAATCATTGCTGGCAGCAGGAGGGGCGCCATGTTTATTCCGGTCAGCTGTTTTATTATCTGACCGGCATCCGGCAAGTAAAACAAGCATGACAGACATGTAAACAGCATAAGTGCAATGTATCGTCCGTTCCAGACGTACTTTCAATAAATGAGAAAATAAACTATTTTTCATGGGGAAAGTTAGAGTGTAGCGCAATTATCGTTTTTAACTTTTATCTTCAGTTCCATTTAATTAAAAAGTGATTCTTTCAAATCACTTACTTAATTTTTTCAGGTTTTAACCAGGAGTCCAAAAGGAACCTACTCTTGTGGAACTTCACAGGTTTCCCTGAGTATTAAAAAATTGACTATGCAAACTAACCGGTGCAAGTATAAGCTCCTGCTATTAAACAAGTATTAAAAGGAGATTAAAATGTGATTAAATTTTCGGGGGTGATTATGACGCCGAAGGCAGCTTTATAGTCACAGTAGTCCCCTTGCCGAGAAACGATGTGAGTTTTATTTCGCCATTGTGATTTTTGATAATCTGGCTGACCAGAGGGAGCCCAATGCCGCTGCCTGAAGCAGAATGAGCATTTGCGCCACGGTAAAACGGCTCAAACACCTTAACTATATCCTCCTCAGAAATGCCTATACCACTGTCTTTGAAAACCACCTCAATCCATTCTCCGGGATGCTGGATCCTTATGTCAACCGTATGATCAGGAGAATACTTGCATGCATTTTCAATGATATTTGAAACGGCTGTTTTTATAAGGAACTCATCACCTGTTACGATCATCTGGTCAGAGTCAGTAAGTAATTCATCCATAGAGATATTGATGCGATAATCATCATTAAACTTTTTCATCTCATCGCGCGACTGCCAGAGAATTTCATCAAGGCGGATCTTATTGCTGAAATTCACGGGACCCTCAGCGCTGGTGCGTGCTATCAACAACAGTCTGTTTGACAGGTTAATAAGGGATCTTATATCATCAAGAACGGAAGCAAGTGAGGATTTGTATTCTTCAGTTGACCGGTCCTTCATCATCAGAACTTCGAGCTGGCCGTTTATGGATGTAAGCGGCGTTCTCAATTCATGTGATGCATTAGCAATGAAGTTTTTCTGCATCGAAAATGAGATTTCGAGCCGTTCAAGCATCTTGTTGAATGTCTTCGCGAGCCTTCCGATCTCATCTGTTCCGTTGCCTTCAGGAACCCTCAGATTCAGGCTGGTTATTGAAATATCATCAACCTCTTTCACCATATTGGATATTGGTTTCATTGCACGTCCGGAATAAAACCACCCGGCTATAAAAAACAAGATAAGGCTGACAAAGGAAACGACAATCATTATTATCCTCAACATATTGAGGTGTGAAAATCCGTCTGTATCGGTTGCGGCGGCAATAACAACAAACCTGCTATTCACCGACGTATATAATACTCCCAGCACTTCATATTCTCCCTGCCTGTATTTTACTCTTTCACTTAATCTTACACGTTCAAGGACATCGTTTCTGATCTCTATTTCCCCATCAACATCCGATGTGTATAATATCTCATTTCGGAAATCGAGCACTGTTATCTTCTCATTATGCAACCTGAGGGGATTATTCCTTTCCATCCTCTTTACCATTTCGGCATCATGATCGTAGGTGTCAATGAACATTTTAGTGACACTCCAGGCCCTGTTTGTAAGCCGGTTATAAAAGTCATCTTTACGGAAAGTGGCTGAGGAATAATAAGTTGCAGCAGATGCAATTATCATAATCAACCCGCCGAGGAGGAGAAACTGCAACGTTAATCTTGTCCTTATCTGCATATTAGAATTCTCCAAAAATATATCCGAATCCAATTTTAGTATGTATCAGCTTCTTATCAAATCCCTTGTCAATTTTTTTTCTCAGGAAGTTAACATATACGTCAACGATATTTGTGCCGAAATCAAAATTCACATCCCATACTTTTTCGGCAATGTCGTTTCGTGAAAGCACCCGCCCGCTGTTCCTCATGAAGTATTCAAGCAAGGAAAACTCCCTGGCGGTCAGGTCAATAAGTGTGCTTCCCCTCCGGGCAGTTTTTTTATCAAGATCAAGTTCCAGGTCACCTGCAACAAGCCTGTTAACTGTTTCAAGAGGCTGATTGATTTTCTTCAGAAGAACTTTTACCCTGGCAAGCAGCTCCCTGAATTCAAAAGGTTTGACAAGGTAATCATCCGCACCCGCATCGAAACCGGCAAGCTTATCATCAGTAGTACCCAGTGCTGTAAGCATCAGTACGGGGGTATTCGGATTCAATACTTTAAGCTTCCTGCAAAGATCAAGACCGCTGATGCCCGGGATTATGAGATCAAGAATATAGAGGTCGTATTTATATTGACGGGCAAGCTTCTCTGCAGATAATCCGTCATAAGCGGTATCTGCCTCAAAATGGTTTTCCTCAAGTCCCTTTTTTATAAATGAAGCCACTTTGGGTTCATCTTCAACTATCAATATCTTCATAATTGTCAAAAGTAATAAACATAGTATCAGCATGCAAATAGAAAAGTGAAGTTGAAACTTTTATGCAATTTCTGCCAGGTTTTCAATCAAATCCGAAGTAATTTAAAGAATTTTATCGCTATGGAGAAACCTAAAAAATGGGTTTTCAGTAATGTAATGTACTTATATGCAATAATTTGTCATCAATGATCAGGCAGATTGAAATTTTTTACATAAAAAATTTGTTTGCCTCTTGCTTGTAAGAATTAAATTTTCTTATCTTTGATAGATTTTAGCGGAAGATTGCTAAAATTTGATATTAGAACCTAACTAACCTTAAAAAATTTGACTATGCAAATTTCTACCAATGTGCGGCGCGTTGCGCTGTTTGTATTCAGCATGGTTCTTTCTGTTGGTCTTTTGTACGGCCAGGAAAGGACCATCACCGGGAGAGTTTCTGCTGAGGATGGACCTCTGCCGGGCGTAAACGTTACGGTCCAGGGAACTACGATCGGAGCAATATCTGATGTAAACGGAGTCTACACTTTGAAAGTGCCGGGTCCAACATCAGTACTTTTGTTTTCATCTATCGGTTATGTAACACAGCAAGTTGCAGTCGGTTCACAGGCAGTAATAGATCTAACCCTCGTTTCAGATGTACTGGCCCTCCAGGAAGTTGTGGTCACAGGTTATTCCACACAAAGAAAGAGGGATCTTACCGGTTCAGTAGGCGTTGTTGAAACAGCTGAACTGACCGCTATTCCTACAGGCCAGCTGACGAGCCAGCTTCAGGGACGTGCATCAGGCGTTACAGTACTCGGGGACGGAAGACCGGGTCAGGCAGCAAAAGTACGGATCAGGGGATTCTCATCATTTGAGGAAAATGATCCGCTCTACATCGTTGACGGTGTTCCTACCACTGATATTTCTTACCTGAACCCGAACGACGTTGAAACAATGGTTGTACTGAAAGACGCTGGTGCCGCTTCGGTCTACGGATCAAGAGCATCAAACGGTGTTATCGTTGTTAATACCAAGAGAGGTTCTTCAGGTGTCAAGGTGACCTATGACATGTACACAGGTGTACAGTTGCCGGGAGTAGGTCCTACACCAGACCTCCTGACTGCTGAAGAATATGCACAGCTTCAATGGCTTGTTTATGCCAATGACGGTATAACTGAAACACACCCGGTTTACGGGCCTTCATCCCAGGCAAGCCCCACAATGCCGGTCTGGTATTCTGGAAAAAGCACCGACTGGTACGATGAAGTAACCGACAATGCGATAAAGACAAATCATGACCTTACCTTTTCGAGTGGTACAGACAGAGCAAAGTTTTTTGCAGGTTTTGGCTATCTCGATGAAGATGGAATTGTAAAATATAACTATTCTAAAAGAGCCAGAGGACGGTTCAATTCTGAATTCACTATCCTGAAAGACAGGGTGAAGATAGGAGAGAATCTGACGGTGGCATACCAAAGAGGCAATGGTGCAAATATCGATGGCGAAAACAGCGCAATCAACGCATCAGGTTACAGGTTACAATCAATAATACCTGCAGTGTGGACAGGTGATGACTATGTAGGTGCAACACGTACATGGAAAGCAGGCGACTGGGGCGGCACCGGAATTGCCGGAAGGCTCGGGAACAGCACCAATACGCTTGCAGGCCTTACAAGAGGTAAGGATAACTGGGATCAGAGCATTAATGTACTGGGTAATATGTATCTTGATATAAAGATCCTTAACGGATTGAACTTCAGATCAAGCTTTGGAGGCGGATTCTATTCCGGATATGGTGTTGGCTTCAACTTTGCTACATACGAAAATGCTGAAAATACCAATACTGCCAGCTACGGCGAAAATGCATACTGGGGCTCCAACTGGATCTGGACGAACCAGCTTACCTATGATAAGGTATTCGGAGATCATAAGATAACTGCAGTTGCCGGATATGAAGCAATTAAAACCGGTATGGGTCGTGAACTGGCAGCACAAAGAGGCGGCTATTTCTCAAATGACCTCAGTTATCGTACACTGACAAACGGAGCCTCTGTTAACTATGCAAATTCCAGCTATTATACACCTACTGCACTGGTATCCATATTTGGAAAAGTTGACTATGGTTTCAGGAACAAGTACCTGTTAAGCGCCACTGTCCGCCGTGATGGTTCATCAAAGTTCGGACCTGATACCCGCTATGGTATTTTCCCGGCATTTTCAGCTGCATGGCGTATTGGCGACGAGCCATTCCTCGAAAGCCTCTCATTTCTTTCAGATCTGAAAATAAGAGGTTCATGGGGTATGATGGGTAACCAAATGGCCCTTTCGACCGCGAACCAGTTCAACCTGTACGGAGGTGAAGCAGCTACATCATATTATGACATAGCAGGAGCAATGACAGGATCAACACAGGGATTCCGCCCGACACGTGTCGGTAATGCTGATGCAAAATGGGAAACCAACGTTACAACTGATATTGGTGTTGAAGGAGCTTTCCTAAACGATAAGTTTAATTTTGTACTTGACTGGTACCTCAAACAGACCAAGGATCTTTTATATCAGCTCGAAAATCCCGGACAGGCAGGAACAGCAACATCACCTTATATTAATATTGCTGAGATGAAGAACTCAGGTTTTGACTTTGAGCTTGGCTACAGGGATAACTTTGGCGATCTTGGCTTTAATGCAAATGCCGAATTGACAACATATAAAAATGAGATAACAAAGATTGCTGAAGGTGTAAATTACTTTGACCAGGGAGGTGGAACTACCAGGATTAATGAAGCCAACAGGAACATGGTCGGACACCCGATGTCAGCATTCTTTGGCTACAACGTAATGGGATTATTCCAGAGTGACGCTGAAGTGGCTGAAGCTCCCACACAAGATGGTGCAGCTCCCGGATTCTTCAGGTATGAGGATGTTAACGGTGATGGTGCAATAACCACTGCCGACAGGACATTCATAGGCGATCCCAACCCGGCTTTCACTTACGGGCTTAACCTTACATTTAACTATAAGGGATTAGACCTGAACACATACATGTATGGCTCACAGGGGAATGACATCTTCAACTGGAACAAGTGGTGGATCGATTTCTGGCCTTCATTCCAGGGGCAGAAGGGTAAAAGACTGCTTTATGATAGCTGGACTCCTGACAGGACCAATACGGATGTTCCTATGGCTACAAACTCATCCAACTTCTCAACCAACACACAGGTTTGCAGCTACTATATGGAGAAGGGCTCCTACCTGAGGATGAAAAATCTGCAGCTTGGCTATACACTGCCGGCAAGTCTGTTGAATAAGATCAATGTGAAATCTCTGAGGGTTTATGTACAGACCGTTAATCTCTTCACGATCAGCAAGTATTCCGGACTGGATCCTGAACTTGGAGGGGACGACCGCGCATTCGGTTCTGACACAGGTCGCTATCCAAATGTCAAGCAAGTAATCTTCGGACTTAATTTTGTCCTTTAACTAATAATATTAATATACTATGAATATGAAAAAGAATCATATTTTACTGATTGTAATAATTGCTGTACTTGGAATAGTGGGTGCATGCAAAGAAGACTTCCTTAATATCACTCCGAACGGGGCTCTTGATGCATCTGTGATGGGAACCGAAACCGGCGTCAATGGCCTGCTGATAGGAGCCTATGCTGTGCTCGATGGTCTTGGCAATGACTACTCATGGAATTCAGCATCTGAAAACTGGGTATATGGCGATATCAGGGGAATGATAGCAAACAAAGGGACGGATGCCGGCGACCAGCCGGATATCAATCCGATGCAGAGCTTTACGGAAACATCTACCAATCCTTACCTTAATACAAAGTGGAGAGAGGTTTATGAGGCTGTTTCCAGGTGCAATAATGTTATTCTTGTTGCCAACAAGGCTGTCGCAGACGGCAAACTTACACAGGACAAGGCAGACAATTTAATCATGCAGGCAAGAGCGCTTCGCGGATGGTACCATTTTGAAGCATGGAGAATGTGGGAAAAAGTGCCATATATTGATGAAAAAACTGATGCTAAGGCCACTGCTAATACAGCGGATATCAGGCAGAAAATTCTCGATGATATGACAGAAGGGACAAAACTGCCGAATGACATGGAGCAGATCGGAAGATTTAACAAAACCGTAAGCCAGGTGATCCTTGCAAAAGCAATGATGCAGATGAACCATGACTATGCTGGTGCACTTACACTTCTGCAAGAGGTAAAAACCAGCGGAACAAACTCAGTGGGTGACAAACTTGCACTTTATCCAAACTACGGTGATCTATGGGTGATTGAAAACAGGAACGTATCGGAAAATGTTTATACAGTTCAGTATTCCGTAAATGACGGTAGTGGCGGATATAACGCAGGATACGGCCTGATCCTGAATTTCCCTTACAAGGGCGGCGGCTCTCCGGGCGGATGCTGCGGATTCTTCCAGCCTACTCAGGAATTCGTGAATTCATTCAGAACTGTCGGTGGATTACCACTGCTTGACGGAACATATAATCTTGATCCTGTGAAGAGTGACCAGGGACTAAATTTTGCCGATCCTTTTGTTGAGGATGCTGGAGAACTGGACCCGAGACTTGACTGGGCAGTTGGAAGAAGAGGTATCCCTTATTTTGACTGGGGAATCGTTACGGGCTCAGACTGGGTTCGTGACCAGACTTATGCCGGGCCATATTCAAACAAGAAACAGGTTTACAAGAAATCCCAGGAAAGAGTTCTTACCGATATCACCAACTGGACCAACGGATTGACCGCAAATGGTTATCGTATGATCCGCTTTGCTGATGTTCTCCTGCTTCTTGCAGAATGCCAGATTGAAACCAACGACCTGACTAATGCACGTATAAATGTCAACCTTGTTCGTGCCAGGGCTGCCATTCCTGCAGGATGGGTTAAAGAAGCCGATGGTGTAACAAATGCTGCAAACTACGTTATTAATGAGTATCCAACATCCGGATATCCTTTTGACACGCAGGCTAATGCACGCAAAGCTCTGTACATGGAAAGAAAACTTGAACTCGGAATGGAAGGCCACAGGTATTTCGACCTTAACAGGTGGGGAATTACGGTAGCTGAACTTAACAGGGTTCTTGCCTATGAAACAACCACACCATGGGGCAAAAATGGGTCAATGTACCTGCAGGGAGCTGCAGTTGTTGGTCCTGAAGATGTTACTTTCCCGATACCTCAGCGTCAGCTCGACCTGATGCCTGGTGTTCTGGTTCAGAACAGATAAGATCAGGATTTACTGATAATTAATTCAAAAGGGGCTTGTGAAAAGCCCCTTTTTTTGTTGCATGTACTCACCCCCTCTTATCCCCCTCTCTACTGAAGTAAAGAGGGGGAGGAGATTTGTAATAAAGGATTGATATTTATATATTTAGGCTGTGGATTCTATAAGTATGTCTAAGATTAAAAAATTTGATTTTGCTGGGATAGAAAGACAAGCAAGGGAACTCAGGATCAATATGACTGAGTCTGAGAAATTAATTTGGAACGAACTGAGAGGAAGAAAACTATCAGGATACAAATTCCTAAGGCAGCATGTTATCCTTTATAAGGGTAATCTGAAAAGGTATAATTACTTCATTGCCGATTTCTTTTGTTTTGAAAAGAAAGCTGTATTAGAACTGGATGGTCCTATTCATGATAAAACAGATGAATATGATGAGTTCAGAGATTCAGAGCTGGAAGAAATAGGTATTCATGTACTAAGAATCAGGAATGAGGAATTAGAAAATACGGAAAAAGTACTTAACAAGATTAGACAATTCCTTGATCAAATAATCTAGAAATCAAATATATAGCCAGAAATAACTCCCCCCTCTATACTTCAGTAGAGAGGGGGGCTGGGGGGGTGAGTACATGTGATAAAACGAAGCAGGGAGAGCCTGCACTGAGTCCCGAGTACTCGGGACTCAGTGGGGATAAAGGGGGTGGGTACGTGATACAAAACTCAGCAAAGAGAGGGCTTTTGTGATGAGTACATATGTTTTTTGCTATCCTCTTCTTTTTTTCTATTTTTACCCGATTTTAAAGATTTTATCCTAACCGATCTATAACATGAGAAAATTATTCCTGCCGTCGCTTTTATTAATAGCCTTATTATTTGCCTCCTGTAAAGATTCGACAAAATTCAGGCTGATGGATTCTTCAAAAACCGGAATTGATTTTAAGAATACAATATCAGAGTCTGACAGTTTTAATGTAATTACTTATGAATATATATATAACGGTGCAGGAGTCGGAATAGGCGACCTGAACAACGACGGGCTACCTGACATAATTTTCGCAGGGAACCAGGTCTCTTCACGGATATATCTTAATGAAGGCAATTTCAGATTCAGGGACATTACATCAAATTTTGAAGGGCTCACAAATGATCAGTGGTACAGCAGTGTAACACTTGTCGATATAAACAGCGACAGAAAACTGGATGTCTACCTTACATCTACTACAAATCCGGACCCAAAGAAATGTAAAAACAGGCTGTGGGTAAATAAGGGGACCAGAGAAAATGGCGATCCATTTTATGTGGAAATGGCTGAAGAATACGGAATTGCAGAAGACGGACAATCAACCGGTGCGGCATTTTTTGATTACGACAACGATGGCGACCTTGACCTTTATGTTCTGAATAACACCGTAAATCAGCGGATGAGCACTTCACTCGCGGTAAGAATAACAGACGGAAGTGCAGTCAATAATGACAGGCTGTATCGTAATGAAGGAAACAGGAAATTCACTAATGTTACCATCCCGGCAGGAATTAAATATGAAGGATTTGGCCTTGGACTGGCAATGGGCGATGTTAACAAGGATGGGTATCCTGATATTTATGTTTCAAATGACTTCATAACCAACGACCTGCTTTATATTAACCAGGGAGACGGAACCTTTCGCAACGAGATCAGGAAATACTTTTCGTACCAGTCAAGATCCTCCATGGGCAATGATATGGCTGATGTCAATAATGATGGGAACCCTGATATGTTCACTCTTGATATGCTGCCCGAATATTATTCTAAAAGAAAACAAACGATAGCCGGCTTTGGCTATTTACATTATCAGGTTGATTCTCTATATAATTTTGAACACCAGTATGTAAGGAACATGCTCCACCTTCATAACGGCTTTATGAACGGTGAAATGCTTCCCTACAGCGAGGTGGGCCAGATGATGGGAATACAGGCAACCGAATGGAGCTGGTCACCCCTGTTTGCTGATTATGACAACGACGGGGATAAGGACCTTATAGTTGCCAATGGTTATCCCAGGGATATGACAGATCAGGACTGGTCCGTCTTTAAGACAACGTACTATGGATACCTGACTGAAGCACTGCAGACAATTGAAATGGCCCCTTTGGTAAAAGTGCAGAATTTTGCATTT
>JAPLDX010000045.1 GCA_026391215.1 Bacteroidia bacterium | reverse complement strand
ACCTCCGACTATATATGAATGGCAGGATTTATTTTTCAGAATTCCCACAATATAGGCGAATAAGATTTCCTTGTTTTTAGTTGTGAGAAAAGCATAATGATCCTTGCTGCCAAAGACCAGCTGATACAAAAACTGAGTATACGTCGACATAATATTACCTTTTAGCACAAGGATTAAAGATACAAAAGAATCTGAGAAATAACAAATTCGACTCCTCCAGAGTCGCAAAGGAATATTCGCAATTTACCACGGATGTAACCGGGGATATTGGACTTCAAAGTCCCGCCTAAGCGGGACAGGCTCTCCGGCTTTCAGAAATAAACACTAACTCAGAGACCAGCTACTTTGCACAAGGAGATGACTCAGTCCTTACAGGACAAAAACAGAAAGGAATAATAAATTAAAATAGATAAATTTGTCAGGCCGAAAATCACCGAATAAATGGATGTTACAATATTGGCGATAGAATCATCATGCGACGACACCTCCGCAGCTGTCATCAGGGATGGGTATGTTCTATCAAACCTGATTGCCGGACAGGATATTCACAAATCGTATGGGGGAGTTGTTCCCGAGCTTGCTTCAAGAGCTCACCAGGCTAATATTGTTCCTGTCGTTGATCAGGCAATAAAAAAAGCTGGAATAAGCAACAGTGAGATCAATGCCGTGGCTTTTACACGCGGTCCCGGCCTTCTCGGATCACTACTGGTCGGCACATCATTCGCAAAAGGCTTTGCCCTTTCACTTGACATTCCGCTCATTGAAGTCAATCATCTCCAGGCTCATGTCCTGGCACACTTTATACTTGTCAGAGGCAGGGAACCAAAGCTTCCTTCATTTCCCTTTTTGTGTCTGCTGGTTTCCGGCGGTCATACCAGGATAATACTAATGAAGGATCATCTGGATATGGAAGTTCTTGGAAATACAATCGATGATGCTGCAGGCGAAGCTTTTGACAAATGCGGCAAGCTGATGGGATTTCAATATCCGGCAGGATCTGCAATTGATAAGCTTGCAGCTTCCGGAAATGAGAAAGCTTTCTTTTTTCCGAAACCCTACGTCAAAGGACTCGATTTCAGCTTCAGCGGATTAAAGACCAGCTTCCTCTATTTTCTCAGGGACAGTCTGAAAGAGGATCCGGACTTCATTGAGAAAAATAAGGCGGACCTTTGTGCTTCGCTCCAGCATACAATTGTAAGCATTCTTACAGGCAAGCTTGTAAAGGCATCGGAAGAAACGGGGATAAAACAGATCGGGATTGCAGGAGGAGTATCTGCTAATTCGGAACTGAGGGATGCAGTAACGACGGAAGCGCAGAAAAGGAGATGGGATCTCTTCATCCCTGAAATTGATTATACAACTGACAATGCTGCAATGATTGGAATTACTGGTTATTATAAATATCTCAGAGGTGAATTTACAAGTCAGGATGTTGCACCCCTGGCTAGATTCTGATACGCCTGTTTAGGACAGCAATGTTATAATTTGACAGATTTTAATTGAAGATTTGCTAAATTTCATTAAATTGGTAACAAATATTTTTGGATGCAGGAACTGAAAATATTACCGGGTAAGAATTCACCTGAGATCACATTCAGCCCTGAGGGGAGGCTTAGGATCAGCGGACGTTCAATACATGAGAACGTTGCTGAATTCTTTGCACCTGTTGATAAATGGATAACTTCCTATATAGAGGATCCGGCTGAGATGACCTGCGTGGATATGAGCCTGGAATATTTCAACAGTGCCAGCGCCAAGGTATTCATAACTCTTCTTGAAAAATTAAAGCATGTCAACCTGAAAAACGGTAAATTTATCTTCAACTGGTATTATGAGGATGGTGATGAGGATATTCTTGAAAGGGGAGAATATTTTGCCGTTGTCCTGGATGTGCCCTTCAACTTTGTCAAGGTCGGCTCATCTTCCTGAAAGCCTGCTTCAGGTCTTTTATCAGCGATTCCGGCTCGTCAAGTCCTATATAAAACCTTATCAGATTTTCAGTATATCCTTTTCCTGTCCTTTTCTTGTCAAATGACATTGCAGGAAAGACAAGCGATTCATGGCCGCCCCATGAAACACCAATAATAAACTGTCTGAGACTGTTTACAAATAATTCTGTTTTTCTTCGATCACTTGTTTTTAGCCTGACAGAGAATAGGCCTGCCGGTTTAAGCATCTGTTTTACAGCCAGCCTGTATTGCGGATGTTCAGGCCTGAGAGGATGAAGTATCTCTGAAACCATTTCATGACTGCCAAGGTAATCCAATACAGTTTCAGTAGTCGCAGATATCCTGTCCATCCTGGCCTGCAGCGTCCTTAATCCCCTGATTATGAGCCAGGCATTAAAAGGTGATATAATTCCTCCCAGTCCAAGATATTCATTATTGAAGATCCCGGAGATATTCTCTGAGGATCCGCAGGCCATGCCTGCTACAACATCGCTGTGCCCACCAAGGTACTTGCTGGCCGAATGAAGAACTATATCAATACCCATGGATGCCGGCGATTGCCCCAGAGGCGATGAGTAACTGTTATCAATAGCCGTTATAATGCCTTTTTCCTTTGCAATGCCGGCTATCGCTTCAATATCCTGAAGTTCAAATGTAAGAGAGTTGGGGCTTTCAAGGTAAATGAGCCTGGTGTTTTTCCTGATAGCTTTGCTGAAATTGCCTGTGCGCCTCCCATCAACAAAAGTTGTATTAACGCCATAGCGCGGAAGAAATTTAGTCATCAGGAAATTTGTCCAGCTGTAATTATTCCTGACGCACACAATATGATCTCCTGAATTCACAAACGACAGGATGGCTGATGAGATGGCTGCCATTCCGCTGCTGAAAGCAAGGGCCTCTTCAGTATCTTCCAGGGCTGCAATCTTTTTGCACAGAATGTCAATTGTAGGATTATTGCCTCTTGAATAGATGTGACTGGCCTTTTCATCAGCAATGGCTTTCTTAAGCTCATTTACATTTCTGAAAGCAAAGTTGCTGGTCTGGAATATGGGAGGGGTCACTGCATTAAAATATTTTTCGCGTTCTTCCCCAAGGTGGTTGATAATATAAGAGATGTCTTTCATGTCAGTTCAGATTTATCTTGCAGCAAGCGGTTTTTCTTTTTGAAAACAAAGTACACAGGGACACCGAGAAGAAGGAAAATCAATCCTATTCCCATATGTAAAGGCTTGTTGATCATTATGTTAATAACAAACCAGGTATTAATTGCAATAAATATCAGCGGGGTGACAGGGTACCCGAATGTTTTATATGCTCTTTCAGCATTTTTCATTTTTTTCCTGAAAATGAATATTCCGGCAGCTGCCAGCGTAAAAAATATCCATTCAACAGATACAGTATAAGTTATAAGGTTTTCAACCGTACCCCAGAATAACAGGAGCAATATTGCCCAGACCGACTGCAGGATTATAGCATATACAGGAGTTTTAAACCTGGGATGGACCCAGGCAATACTTTTGAAAAACAGTCCATCGGCTGCCATTGCATAATAGATACGGGGAGCTGAAAGCGTATAAATTCCTATAGTTCCGATTGTGCTAATGGCAATTATCCCTGCAACAAGGAGGCCCCCTGAAGGGAAAACGGTGCTAACGGCATCAGCGGCAACTTTCTGAGATGTAACAATGGTGTCTACCGGAAGGAGAAGCATGTATCCGATATTTACCAGGAGATATATAACTGTCACTATCAGCGCTCCAGTGATCATAGCAACCGGGACATTCCTTGACGGATTTTTCGTTTCCCCTGCCAGGAAAGAAGCATGCTGCCATCCGCCGTATGAAAACAGGACACCGGTAAGCGCCACGCCAAAATTCGAAATACCTGCCCCTGAAGGGATTGAAAATGACATGCTCTTAAATGACAGGTCACTGTTTCCGAAAATAAATCCAACCATAATGATTATCAGTATCCCTGCTATCTTCAGCCCTGTAAAAACATTTGAAAATATCTCTCCGAATTTTGCCCTGAATACGTTCAGTATTGTAAGAATGACTATTGCACTTATGCTGGTGATCATCATTCCCGTATGGTTCATGGGGATAAATGAGCTGAGATAATATGAGAACGCCAGGGAAAGAACGGCTATTGATCCGGATGTTATTATTATAAGGTAGGCCCATCCGTACAAGAATCCGAGCCATCCTCCATAAGCTTCCCTGAGAAAGACATATATTCCGCCAGCCTGCGGGAACAGGGATCCAAGTTCGCCGAATGTTAGAGCGCCGGTAAGAGCTATAATGCCTCCCAGCGCCCATACAAGCAAGATCAGTGAGGATGAAGGTATTAATCCGGCAATCTGAGATGGAGTGACAAATATCCCTGAACCTATACAGGAGCCTATGGCTACCATGATCAACCCGTACAGGGTGAGCTCTTTTGCCAGCTTCGTCATAAATTATCTGTTGGTGGAATTAAAGGATCAGTATGCGAGGATCTGACTTCTTTCCCTTCCTGAGCCTTTGATCCAGATCTTGTTCCTGTAGACCTCGACAAGGGAATAAGCACCGGCCTTTTCAGTCTCTACCATTCCTTTCAGAGTCACAAAATGTATCATATTGAAATTGCCGTAATTGCCTGCATGATTATGTCCGCTGAACCAGGCAATAACGTTCTGGTAATTCTCAAGAACAGAAAGCACCTCCTTGTAATTGAGTAAGTTATAGTCATTTTCAGGCCATGCGGGGAAATGACAGGCTATGAATACTTTTTCGTTTTTTGCGGCAGCATCGTCAAGCTGTGATTTAAGCCATGTGAGCTGCTTTAGACTAATCCCTCCGTTCCAATCGACAGCATTTACATTGCCTTCAGCTTTGAGCCCGGCAATATACTCTTGTGCTTCTTTTATTGATGTTTTATTGCCTGAAGCATAAGTGCTCAGTTCATTCCCGTTGAGAATAATGAATCTGAAATTATCTTGCATGAAAGAATAATATCCTGTCTTTTCCGGTAAAGGTACAGGCAGACGTCTTTTATATCTAGTTTCAACTGAATAATCATGATTTCCAAGGCAGTACCAGGTTTTGAGACCAGAGGAATCCATTAAATCCAGAACAGGTCCATAGGAAGCAATGTCCCGGTCAATCATATCTCCGAGATTGATCAGGAACTCAGCTGAATCTGCTTTTATGGAATTAACTGCCTCCCTGAGCCTGGGGAGTGATAATCTGTAGAATCTTGAATTTTCAGGTTCGCAGTTGCAATGATGGACATCGGTTATTATTCCGAAAGAGAACAGAGGTTTCTGGCTTTGATCAGCAGGCTTAAGATCTCCTGGTTTTTCCGGCTGAGACATGGTAATGGTTATTAAGGCAGTAGCTATCAGCAGTTTCATCTTGTAACGATATTTACATTTAAAGGTAGTAAAAAAATCTAACCGCAAAGAGCGCAAAGAAATTTACGCAAAGAGCGCAAAGAAATTAATATCACTATTTTAACTTTGCGTTCTTTGCTACACCTTTGCGTGCTTTGCGGTTAAGAGGGTTTTCTTGAAGTGCTTCTTATTCAGCCAGGGGATCAGTCACCCGGCCCATAAAAATGATGGAATTTGTTGAGGTCTCTCTTATTATATACAGGAATGCATGATCGGCATTAAAGACAAAAGGTTCCAATGGCATTGATACAAGTCCTATATCAACCACTGTTGCTGCAGCAGCCTCAGTACCTTCCTCATTTGTTTCTATGAATGCCTGGTGTGTGACATCATTAATCAGCAATGGGGGGGAGTCAGTTATATTTGTAAAATCGGCCCAATCTGTGAAAGCGATACCCATACCCATATCTGAAAGGATATCCTTTAGCTTTTTCTTAAAGCCATATTTGAAGCGAGGGATAAATACATCTGTTTCTCTTGTCGCCATCTGTTTTATCCATCCCGAAAATGCCGCATCTGTAACTGACGGGAGGAGTTCATCAACTCCGTCCCTGGTGTCGGGCAGGATTATATCCATCACAAAATTTCCCTGTCCGTAAGGGAATTCTGCTAAGATAAATCCATCACCATCAAGTACTTTGAAATCATCAGTCTGTTTCATCATCGGCACTTCAATAGATTCCCCGCCCGGTTTATAAAAAGGCTCCTGCCCGGTATACTTTTCATCGAACTGCAGCTTCCACTTTCCTTTGAAATAGATTGCATTAATGATGAGCATCACGGTATTATCCTCCAGCTTGTCAATCATATCCGTGATCAGGCCATTGGTTTTGTCCTCAATCCATTCATTTATCTTATCAGGAGCAGCAGGGTCTGTGATGCTGAATGCCTTTGATTCAGCATTATAGTAATCTGTAAGAATATCTATGAATGTTTTTTTGGCTGTGATCCTGTCCTCCGTCCATACGGAATTGGCAATAGTCATCAGAACACGCTTATCAACTGTAAGCAAAGCTTCCGTCAGGTCCTTGTATGAGCTGTTAATCTCTTCAGGGGTGATTCCATTCATGCTCAGGACTTTAAGCATTGCTTCACGTGTTGTTCCGTTTGCTCCGTTAAGAGTCATCGAAAGAGCACTGGAGATGCTAAGAGGAGAAATGATAATGTTTTCCGATTTACCTGCATTTTCTGCAACATTTCTGAAAATATCAAAGGCAAATGAGTTCCCCGATTCAATCAGAGCAACCTGGTTCTGTGTCAGTTCAATTTCGACAGGATCTTTTGGCAACACGTCATCAGGATCTTTAGTGCACTTAATAAATAAAAGGGAAATGGATGAGAGGATCAATACACCTTTTATAATATTGTTTTTCATATGCTTATCATTTTGCGATTGATGAAGTCAAGGGTTTGGATTACTCCCTTCATCGTCCAAAAACTATGCCATGTTCCTGTTTTTTCTCTTCTGTTTTTTGGAAGTTTCTATAAAAGCTTTCAGATAGATTAATGAGATTACAACAAATCCGATTCCCACTGCCAGCAGCATAAGAAAGAAAAATACGGTTGGTTGTTGCAGTCCGGGAATAGGATGTTGCAACCTGTATATATATCCGAAAATTGTGTAAATGACCATAAAAACCGATATTGTCAGGCTGAAAATGATGGTAGTACCATCTAATATTCTCGTTGTTTTATAGAATTTTGTTTTTTTAAACCTGACATATGATGCACGGGCATACACCCTTGCACGTTGTTTTGACCTGTCCTGCCTGTATTTTCTCCAGTCATCCATTACCTGCCTGTAAGATTCATCATCGACACTGATCCTATCGTGGTTGGCAATAAGGAATTCATAGGCTTCAGTGGCAATTATGAAATTATCCTTGGCTTCGGGTGATGGATTGATATCAGGATGGTACAGGCGTGCTTTCTGCCTGTAGGCTTTTTTTATGTCGTTAACCGAAGAGTCAACAGGTAATCCAAGTATCTGGTAGTAATCCGATAATGTCATCTATGCCGGAAATCGGTAATATGACAAAATTAGCTATTTATTTGACTATGCCGGTAAATCCCATAAAGGCGAGTGCTAATATCCCTGCAATGACAAGTGACAGGGGCACACCTTTCATTCCTTTCGGAATATTAACAAGTTCAAGCTGTTCCCTTATCCCGGCAAGAATTATCAGGGCAAGTCCGAATCCGATTGCTATTGATGCACCGTATACAACACCCTCAAGAAGATTATAATCTTTCTTGATAACGAGGATGGCAACGCCAAGAACCGCACAGTTTGTGGTTATCAGTGGAAGAAATATGCCGAGAGCCTGGTAAAGAGGCTGGCTGATTTTTTTCAGAACGATCTCTACTACCTGTACAAGTGCAGCAATTACAAGAATGAAGGTAATGGTCTGCATAAAAGCTAAACCAAGGGGATTAAGTATATAAATCTGTACGAGATAAGTGACGAGGGTAGAAAGGACAATCACGAAAACGACAGCTCCTGACATGCCCAGGGCAGTATCAATTTTGTTTGATACGCCAAGAAATGGGCATATTCCAATTGTCTGTGCCAGAACGACATTGTTTATTAAGACGGCAGATATAATTATTAACAGATATTCCATTTCATTTAAGTTTTAGGTTCTTTTCATCCTGTTAATCAAAGCAATAAGGTAACCCAGCGCCCAGAATGCTCCTGGTGCTAAGATAAACACAAGAATCCCGTCGCCCTGGATAAATTTATATCCTAATATTGTGCCGCTTCCGACAATTTCACGGAATGCACCCAGAATTCCAAGGGCCATCGTAAAGCCCAGTCCCATTCCGGCTCCATCAATAAATGAAGCCCAAACACTGTTTTTACTTGCATATGCCTCAGCCCTTCCGAGAACTATGCAGTTGACAACAATCAGCGGGATAAAAATGCCAAGTGTCTCATAGAGATCGGGAGTATAGGCCTGCATTATCAGATCCACAATCGTTACAAATGAGGCAATTATAACAACAAAAGCCGGTATTCTGACCTTATCAGGTATTACACCCGATAGAAGGGAAATGACAACATTTGATCCGATAAGGACAAAGGTAGTGGCAATTCCCATTCCCATGCCATTCAGCACAGAAGTTGAAGTAGCCAGGGTAGGGCAGGTGCCCAGCACCAGGACAAGTATCGGATTTTCTTTGAAAAATCCTTTTGTAAAATTTTGCAACTGGTTCATTTCAGACCTCCTTTTTCTAGTGTATTATAAGCACGCTGAACAGCATCGCAAAATGCTCTTGAACTTATTGTGGCTGCTGTTATTGCATCTACAGGTCCGCCATCTTTCTTTACTTTAAAAATGAATTCAGAAGGATTCTTATTGTTGAACTGATCCTTGAATCCAGGCTCAGTCATCTTTGCGCCGAGACCGGGTGTCTCTTTCTGCTCAAGGACAGTGATATTGATAATTGTTCCGTCCGGTTTGAATCCGGCAATTAATCTTATATTTCCACTGAATCCTGTCCTGGTATAAGTATTTACAGCATACCCGACGATCTCTCCATCCTTTTTTGCAGGATAGATTTCGAGACTGTCACCCTCGCCGGTTGGCAAAAGGTACATTTCTTCATTTGGATTATTTGTGAAATCAGGAACGACCTGTTTTATGGCATCAAGTTTTTTATTAAGAACGGACATCTCAATAGGCTCCTTTGTCACAACATAAACGAAAGCAAGTGACGCTGATGCACCCAGCGATATAAGGGTAAGCGACAGCACCATATTCCTGAAAGTCGATTCGATCTTAGCCATTTTTCACCACCTCCCCAAATCTTTTTGGTTTGATATAAGCGTTCATAAGCGGAACAAAAGCATTCATTATTAGTATAGCAAATGAAACACCCTCAGGATATGCTCCCCATACTCTGATAATTACAGTTAAAATTCCGATACAGCATCCATAAATAATCATTGATTTGGGATTCATGGGAGAGGTGACATAATCAGTCGCCATAAAAATTGCTCCCAGCAGAATTCCTCCTGCAAGGATATGAAACATCGGGTTTGCAAATTTTTCCGGATCTATCAGCCAGAGGATAGTCGTGAAGATCAAAACGCTGCCTATAATAGATACCGGTATATGCCAGGTAATTATCTTCCTGATAAGCAGCCAGGCAAATCCGATAAGCAGGGCTATAGCAGCAACTTCTCCAAGTGAACCTCCAATATTGCCCAAAAACATTTGTGCGGGGGTCGGTATTTGAGTTACAAGCTGCGAGATTGACTCTCCATTTTTTAGCCCCTCCTTTATAATTGCCAGGGGTGTCGCTCCGGTGATTGCATCTGTGTAGCCTGTACTGAATCCGGCAGGAACCGGCCAGCTTGTCATATGTACGGGAAATGAAATAAGCATAAAAACACGGCCGACAAGAGCCGGATTAAAAGGATTGTTTCCAAGACCGCCAAAAGTCATTTTTGCAACTGCAATAGCTACAAAACTTCCTATGACCACGATATGTACCGGGATATTCGATGGCAGGTTAAAAGCAAGGAGCAGGCCTGTGACCAGGGCTGATCCGTCAGTGATTGAGATCGGCTTCTTTAAAATGAATCTCTGTATAAGATATTCAAACAGAAGGCAGGATACTACTGAGGTTGCTGTAACGATAACAGCACCCCATCCGAAATAGAATATAGAAGTGAAGAGTGCAGGAAGAAGCGCTACGACAACTCCCAGCATCAGCTTTCTTGTGGTATCTGTCCCGTGAGCGTGGGGCGAAGGTGAAACATTTAATAAATTGCTCATTTACCTTTTATATAGATATTATTGTTTATTAACCCGTTCACGGGCCATTTTAATCACTGTCGATTTTCCAAGCCTGATATAATCCAGCAGAGGACGTCCGGCGGGGCATGTGTAGCTGCAGGATCCGCACTCCATACAATCGGTTATCCTCTCTCTTTCAGCTTTTTCAAACATTCCTTTTTCTGATAGTGTCATCAGCAGATACGGTTCAAGGTTCAAAGCGCATGACTGTGTACACTTGGCACACCTGATGCAAGGCATTGATTCCCGCCGGACAGATTCGCCTTCAGGGAATAAAACGATGCCTGAGGTTCCTTTTACTACCGGGACATCCGTATTGTTCAGAGCTTTACCCATCATTGGACCGCCTGAAATAATTTTGCCGGTATCTTCAGGCATTCCTCCGGCAGCTGCAATGAGATCTTTTACCGGGGTGCCGATCCTTACAAAATAATTGCCGGGATTTGAAAGTGATTTCCCGGTTATAGTGACAACTCTTTCAAACAAAGGTTTATTCTTCTGAACAGCTTCATAGACAGCAAAGGCAGTTCCAACATTGTGAACCACAGTATTGACATCAAGTGGAAGGCGGCCTGATGGCACTTCCCTGTTTATGAGAGCCTTGATTAACTGTTTCTCAGCCCCTTGAGGATATTTGACCTTAAGCGCATGCACCGTTATTCCCTGGAATGCGGTGGCAAGCTTCGTCATATGATCAATTGCATCGGGCTTGTTGTTTTCAATACCGATCATAGCTTTACTTACCTTAAGGGCTTTCATCAGCAATGTCACACCGATCAGAATCTCTTCACCTCTTTCCAGCATGAGGCGGTGATCTGATGTAAGATATGGTTCACATTCAACCCCGTTAATTAAAAGCACGTCACATCTTTTTCCGGCCGGTACAATCAGCTTCACATGCGACGGGAACGTTGCACCACCAAGTCCGACAATTCCCGATTCAAGACATTTCTTAATTATCTCTTCAGATGAGAGCTTTATATCTGTAAGTATTTCAGTGCTTCTGTCAATAGTTTCAATCCATTCATCTCCTTCAACGTTAATGAAAACAGCTGTCTGCTTGTATCCGCTGCTATCGATTATAGAATCAATCTTTGCCACTTTCCCTGATACCGATGAATGGATATTGGATGAAACAAAACCCTTGCTCTGTGCTATCACCTGGCCTGTCTTCACCTTTTCGTCTTTGTTGACGACTACTGAAGCCGGCGTACCAATGTGCTGTGAAACAGGTATTGCAACAGTTGCCGGAAGTAGAAGAGACCGGATCTCACTGTCAGAGGTTAACTTGTTTTGGGGTGGATGTACACCTCCAATGGGAAATGTTTTCATTCAGTTATACTGTTTTGGTTTCAACCTGTTCTTCAACTTTTGGTTTCCTCGGTGGAAAATTAAATTCAAGTATAGAACCGGTGGGGCACTCTGTAACGCACTTCCTGCAGAATGTACATTTTGACGCATCAATATATGCAAGATTGTTTTCAATGGTTATTGCACCGAATTCACAAACATTAAAACATTTGTTGCAGGCAATGCAAGCAACTTTGCAAGCTCTTTTAGCAGGTCCTCCCTTATCACAATTTGAGCAGGCAACATATATTTTACGGTCTTTTTTAGCTTTCTTGCGGAGTTCAATAAGATGCCTCGGACAAGCTTTTACGCAGGCACCGCATGAAACACATTTTTCATCCTGAATAATGGGAAGACCTGTTACCGGATCCATATGCATTGCATCAAAAGCACATGCCCTCTCGCAATCTCCGTAACCCAGGCATCCAAAGCTGCAGTCGGTTTCTCCAAGGTACAGGTTATGCGCCATCCTGCAATCAGGAACGCCGTCATACTTTTAAGTATGGGGACGGAACTCTGGTGATCCGTTGCACTTGAGAACTGCAACCATAGGGTCAACTACCGGAGCTTCTTTCCCAAGGATCTTTGCGATCTCTCCCATAACTGAACCGCCGCCGACAGGACAATTCAAACCTTCAAAAGTCTCTGCTTTGACAAGCGCCTCAGCAAAATTGCGGCATCCTGCGAAACCGCATCCGCCACAGTTTGCAGCAGGAAGTGCAGCCTGCACTTCATCAATCCTGGGATCTTCAAAGATCTTGAATTTCTGTGCGACAAAATAGATCATTACCGCAAATATCAGCGCAAGCAGACTCAGACATATAATTGTAATTGGAATCGTAAGACTCATTAATCAGACTTTTAATGTGAATGTAAATTTCTTGTTTATCCGGTTTCTGAAGATATATAATGTAAAATAGTACGGGATCAGTATTGCAAGTGCTCCAATACCTGCCGTAAGTTCAGAGACCGAAAGTGACGCAAGGATTATAAGTAATGCAACAACAAGGATTAATGGCAGGACATATCCAAGAAAGACTGCTGAATAACCTGTCGATTGCTTCATCAGTATTGTCACATTGTCGCCGGGCAGCACATTGTACATACCGCGTATTTCAACAATTTTTTCTTTCCTGCCCGATAAAGAACACATTCCTTCAGCATGACATGCTGCGCATGCTGATGAGGCAGATATGGTTACTGTAACAGATTTTTTATCTGAACTCTTCACAATACCATCGTGTTCGATATTTCCAGAATTTTCCGACATTTTAACCGTCAGGTGATTGATTTTTTTTGACGTGCAAAATTAAAAATTCTCTGTAAAAAAGATAATGCTATATATCAGCATTCCTGATGCTATTATTATTTATTCTGATTATAAATAAGCCAGCTCAGCTTATATTACTCCATGACTGCTTTTTGCTGAATAAGCGTTTGAGTCCCTCATTGAGTATGAGGTTCTGGTTGTTTGCAAGCAGAGGATCTTTGTCAAGAATATCTTCTGCAATGTTCCTTACATACTCGATAATCTGTCCGTCTTTTGCCAGATCTGCTATTTTCAAGTCAAACGGTATACCGCTTTGCATGGTCCCTTCAATATCACCGGGTCCCCTGAGCTGAAGATCCGTTTCGGCTATCTCGAAGCCATCATTTGTGCTGACCATGATCTCTATTCTTCTGGCAGCCTCTTTTGACAGCTTTCCTGAGCTCATCAGAATACAGTATGACTGATCGGCGCCTCTGCCCACCCGTCCTCTTAACTGGTGAAGCTGCGAAAGCCCGAACCTTTCAGCGCTTTCAATAACCATGACAGAAGCATTCGGAATATCCACTCCTACCTCAATAACTGTCGTCGCTATGAGGAAATGGGCATGTCCCTCCCTGAAAAGCCTCATCGATTCTTCCTTGATTGCCGGTGTCATTCTCCCGTGAACCACACTAATACAATATTTTGGTGAAGGAAATTCCCTTGATATGGTGTCCCAACCGTCTTCAAGGTCCTTATAATCCATCTTCTCTGATTCCTGTATCAGGGGATATACTATATAGATCTGACGACCTTCAGCGATCTGACTTCTTAAAAAACCGAAAACTTTATTTCTCTCAGAATCAAAATAATGCATCGTTTTTATTGGAATTCTTCCCGGGGGAAGCTCATCAATAACCGACACGTCAAGATCACCGTACAAGGTCATTGCAAGGGTTCTCGGTATAGGTGTGGCAGTCATAACCAGGATATGAGGAGGATTAAGACTTTTTTGCCATAGTCTGGCCCTTTGTTCCACTCCGAACCTGTGCTGCTCATCTATAATAACTAATCCCAGGTTGCCGAACCTGACATTTTCCTCTATAAGGGCATGTGTACCAATAAGTATATTCAGGGATTTGTCAAGCAGTGATTCACTGATTTCCTGTCGCAATGATTTCTTTGATGATCCGGTTAAGAGCCTGATCTTTACATTGATCCCTTCCAGCATTTTTGTGATAGTGTCGTAGTGCTGTCCGGCAAGGATCTCCGTTGGAGCCATTAAGCATGCCTGGTACCCGTTATCTATTGCTATCAGCATGCTCATAAGTGCAACAAGGGTCTTGCCGCTTCCTACATCGCCCTGCAGAAGACGGTTCATCTGTCTTCCGGAACCCAGATCCTTCCTGATCTCCCTGACAACCCTTTTTTGTGCTTCAGTAAGGGTAAACGGAAGGTTTTTGAAATAGAAATCATTGAAATTCTCCCCGACATTTGAAAAGATGAATCCTTTGTATTTGCGGGAACGGTTGTTCTTAAATCTTAGTATATTGAGCTGAATATATAAGAGCTCCTCAAACTTAAGGCGGTACCTGGCTTTATCAATTTCCCCGGGATCGGATGGGAAGTGTATTTTTTGCAGAGCCTGGCTGAACTCCATAAGCTTATACTTCGAGATGATACCCGGAGGCAAAGTTTCCGGAAGTTTGAAAGTAATCTGTTTGAAAAGAGTTCCGATCAGCTTGCTCAGTGCTTTTGATGTGAGAAAATGATTCTTTAGATTCTCAGTTGTGCTGTACTGCGCCTGGAGCGCTGAACTCATTCTTTCTGCAACCTTGCTTACAGCTTCAATCTCAGGATGGATTATATTGATCATCCCGTTAAAGACAGATGGCTTACCAAAGACAATAAACTCTACGCCAGGGGTATAGCTTCCTGTTATCCATTTGCCTCCCTTGAACCAGATAAGCTTGATGGTCCCCGTATCATCCTGGAAATCAGCAACGAGTCTCTTGCCCGCTTTGTGCCCTTCTGTAGAATATCCCTTTATCACTCCCTTTACCTGGACGAACGGAAGATCAGGATCAAGATCCGATATTTTGTAAAACTTGGTTCTGTCTATGTATTTATAAGGGAAATAATACAGCAGATCATGATAATTGAAAATATTGAGCTCCTTGTTGAGCAGTTCGGCCATTTTAGGACCGACTCCCGGTAAAAATTTAATATCGGTTTCAAGAAATTCCTGCATGATCTGTGTGATCCTGAGATATAATAAAAGATGACCGAAAATACGTATTTTTGAAGACCTTACCTAAATATGTTATCATCAACAGTATGAATTTTTTCATGATTAAATATCTGCGATATTTTCTGTTTTCGCGGCACTGCAGAGGCCATGGGATCCACAGCCCTTTTGTTTTTGATCTGGTGTCGAGGGTATTCCGGAATAAAACAGACTCTGATGTTGTCTTAATGATTGAGAACATCAGAAAGAAGAATATTACCGGCAACAGGATCATTTCAGTTCTGGACCTTGGCGCCGGGTCATCAAAAATGAAAAGCAATTTAAGAAAAGTGTCAGATATTCTAAGATATTCGGCTGTCCCTGAAAAATATGGCATCCTGTTGTCCAGGCTGGCAAAAGAGTTCGGTAAGCCATGTATGCTTGAACTTGGCACCTCAGCCGGGATCAGTACGATGTACCTGGCTGCTGCCTGTCCCGATTCTATCGTTTATTCCATCGAGGGATGTCCGGCTACAACTGAAATAGCCAGAGAGAATTTCAACCTGACGGGATGCAGGAATATAAGTCTGCTTACAGGATCTTTTGATGAAAAATTACCCGAGCTGATCAAAAGAAATATCAGTCCCGGACTTGTGTTCGTTGACGGCAATCACAGGAAGGAACCTGCAATAAGATATTTCAGTCAGCTGGCGGAGATTTCAAATGACAGAACCGTGATTATCATTGATGATATTCATTGTTCGGATGAAATGGAAGAAGCCTGGTCAGTAATTAAAAACCATGAAAAGGTGACCCTGACAGTTGATATCTTCAGGATGGGATTTGTGTTTTTCAGGGGAGGAGTGAATCGTTTTAACTACGTGGTCAGGTATTAACAAAAATTAAGACGTTATAATTTCGTAATTAACTAAATTAATCTAATTTCGGACATTCAAATTTTAAGTAAATGGACAAAGTAATTGAAATACATAACATTGTAAAGAACTACCAGGTCGGAACAGTGATTGTAAGGGCTCTAAGATCAGTCTCCATTGATATTTACAGAAATGAATATGTTGCAATAATGGGGCCTTCAGGCTCAGGTAAGTCAACACTTATGAACCTGCTTGGCTGCCTTGATACACCAACAAGCGGAAGCTATATACTCAATGGAACCGATGTCAGCAAAATGGAGGATGATTTTCTTGCCGAGATAAGAAATAAAGAGATTGGATTTGTCTTTCAGACGTTTAACCTCTTGCCCAGATATTCTGCCCTCGAAAATGTCACCCTGCCGCTGATTTATGCCGGAGTTCAGAAAGCTGACAGGGAAGGTCAGGCAGTTGAAACCCTTAACCAGGTTGGACTGGGTGACAGAATGACCCACAAGCCAAATGAACTTTCAGGCGGACAAAGACAGCGTGTTGCTATAGCCAGGGCACTTGTAAACAAACCTTCAATAATCCTTGCCGATGAGCCTACAGGAAACCTTGACAGCAAGACTTCGCTCGATATAATGGGACTGCTTGATGAAATTCACAAAAAAGGGAATACAGTTATAGTGGTTACCCACGAACAAGATATTGCTAGACATGCCGCTCGTATTATCAGGCTTTTTGACGGTGAAGTCGCCCAGGACTTTGTGAATGAACAATATAAACCTGCCTGATCCTTTATCATACTATGAAAACCTACACGCGTACAGGCGATGACGGTACTACCTCATTATCTGGAGGTAAAAGAGTCCCTAAGTGTCATATACGAGTTGAAGCATATGGCACTGTCGATGAGCTTATTTCATGGATAGGTCTTCTGAGGGATTATCCCGAAAATTCAAATCGCAGGAAAACACTTGAATATATCCAGGACCAATTGATGAGGTGTGCTGCCTGCCTGGCTTCGGAAAAGGTAAAAACGGAAAGTGGAATATGCCTTCCCGGACCTGAAAGCATTAAAGTCCTTGAAAAAGAGATTGATAATATGGAAGCAGGTCTGAAACCACTTAGAAGTCTTGTTCTTCCAGGCGGAAATACGCTAATATCCTATTGTCATATATCCAGGTGTATCTGCCGAAGGGCGGAGAGAACGGTGGTAAAACTAACCGAAACCGAAAAAATCCCTGAAATCATCCTCCGGTTTCTTAACAGACTTTCAGATTATTTATTCGTATTAAGCCGCAGGATAAGCTTAGAGCTTGATATTGAGGAAGTTAAATGGTCTGTTTGATGTGTTAAAATTCTTTAAAAAAGAGGTTGCTTATTAATAAAAATAATATATATATTTGCAGACTTTGTAAAAAATCTAATTTAAAGAGCAAAT
Organism: Bacteroidia bacterium; assembly: GCA_026391215.1. GTDB lineage: Bacteria > Bacteroidota > Bacteroidia > Bacteroidales > VadinHA17 > LD21. The sequence continues at coordinate 26,904 of JAPLDX010000045.1, read as the reverse complement.
GTATTGGACACTTGAATTAGCTTCAAAACTTGAGGATGCTCCATGGCCAGCAACCAAGGATGAGCTGATTGATTTTGCCATCAGGTCAGGTGCCCCAATGGAAGTTATTGAAAACCTGCAGGAGATTGAAGATGAGGGTGATATATATGAAAGTATTGAAGATATATGGCCTGACTATCCCAGCAAGGACGACTTTTTCTTCAATGAAGATGAGTATTGACAGGGGCTGAACCCCCCTTTTTCATTTAAATATATCTGATACTACTTTCGGGCGGAGGTAATCAAACCAGTTAAATCCTTCAAGATGCAGATTATTCTTCGGCGCCGTTGAGGGCGGATCAATCACCCCTTCAGGCTCCTTGAACTCATATATCTCTTTAATCTGGCCATCATCAACAAATATCTCCATATTAGAGCATTTGGCCTTATTGACGCCTATCACTTCATCATTATCAAGGAGATAATATATCGACTCACCATTACCGGTTATGTTTATTTTATATAGCTCATTATCCCTGAAATAGCCAATCAGCGATCTGCCCTTTGTCTGGTTGAACCTCATTGTGTCAACCTGGCTGACAACAAAAGCGGTATTATATAATTCCATCCTGTCTGCTTTCTGGTTTTTTGTGAATATTGCCATGGAATCGGAGGTGAGCTGATTCTCTTCTGACCATATTACAGGATTTCTATATAACCTTATAACTGAATCCTGGAAAGAGTAGGAGAGGGAATCGCTTTTTGCCTGGAGATTTTTGCTGAATACCCGGCAACCATAATAAGCACTCATCAGCCTGTATCCGGCAGGTAGACTATCTGGCAAGATTGTGACAGCACTTATTGTATCAGCATGAAGAAAAAGCGAGTCGCCATCTGAAACCTGAATAAACATTGCACTGTCAGTGACCATGAATCTCTCCGGTTCCTTGTAATACCAGGCATACTGTCCCTTTACAATCAGGTTATCAGTGGTGTCAGTAATGCTCAAGTTTCCATAGCATTCACCGAATCCGGAAGCCTTCTCATAGTAGAGGGAATCACCGCGCACAACCTGCTGTTTATTATCAATAAGCGCATTCCTCCAAATACTGGTAATATCATTCTTTGTATCATACCAGCCTCTTTCACAATACATGTAAAGACTGTCTCCGGTCAGTTCTGATGGTCCGGTAAAGAGGGCGGTCTCAGATTCAGTATTGTAATCCATTGTATCAGCAGTCATTACATAATCGGGATTGACGATTTTCACACTGTCCTTGAAATGGAAAAGGTCCCTGGAAACATAGTATATGCCTATAATGCTTGACAGTGTGTTATCTCCGTTGATTATCCTTCCCCTGTTGTTGTAATTGGCAACTTCAATTTTGAAGTCGTATGTCACAGCACTTGTAAAAAGATGAGTTTCCTTGTTAATCAGTTCGACATTGCCTTGAACAAAAGCAAATTCGGTTTCTCCATCATAGAAAAGATAGTCTCCGTACAGGTGAAGAGTATCACCCTGTTCAATATGGATATGGCCCCAGGCTTGTACCTGGTTCTTTTTCTGGAAATAATATGCGCTGTCGCACCACATATTCACTTCATTGTGGCGCAGGCTTACATTTCCATGAAGTTGCTGAAGGTCCTTATCTACCTTTTCATCTACTTCCCACAGGTCAGCATGCAGAATTTCAATTCTCTTTTTCTTTTTCTGTGGTTCAACATCCTGTGAGAGTAAGGCTGATGAAATGATCAGTCCTGTCAGGAAAAGGAAGAAAAATCCGGGTAATTTTTTTTTATAGGAACACCTGTGATATTTTATTTCAGCCATCCTTTTTTCAGAAAGTCGCATGTTTTTAATTCATCGCTTATTTTAATATACGTGTTCCCTATTTTCTTATTGATCCATTCCTGGTATTCTTTTGAACGTGCCTGTTGGACTGCTGCTGAATAGAGACTCTCATAATCATCTTTAAGGTTGGCCCTGTGGGCAGGTATCTCATTATCCAGCTTTACTAATCTGAATACAACATTGCCATCGTCATCCGTAGTTCTGAAAGCTTCAGATATTTCACCCACCTTCATATCCCTGACCTTCACATACATTTCCGGATTTAACTCTTCAAGGGTGAACCATGTAATTCTTTCGGAAGGGTTTGTGCTCACCAGCTTACCCCCGTTGATTCTGCTGTCTTTATGGCTTGAGTATTTTTTTGCTACATTTTCAAAGCTCATGCTGTCTTTCCTTATCAGGTTTGCCAGGCTGTCGAGTGCGGAAATTGCCTTCGTGGTCTGCTCAGGCTTGACCTTCGGCTTAATAAGTATATGCCTGGTATTTATAAGGTCGCCTTTGCGATCGATCAGCTGGATAATATGAAAGCCATATCGTGTTTCAACAATTCTGGATACGGTATTCTTTGTAAGGCTGAAGGCAGCATCTGCATATTCCTTTTCCAGTGAACCCCTGACCGTGTATCCCAGTTCACCTCCGTTCCTGGCAGTTTGAGGATCTTCAGAATACATTACTGCCAGAACATTAAAGCTTTTACCGGCAAGTATTTCACTCCTGATATCAAGAAGCTTCTGCCGTGCTTCAGCTTTGTTCTCTTCATTTCCAGGAGGGTCAACCTGAATAATGCTCAGTTCTACCCTGGCAGGGATAACAGGGAGGCTGTCTTTTGGGATACCGGCATAATATTTTTTCAGCTGGTTCGGTGTTACTGTTATGTTCTCGGCAATACCTGATTGTACTTCCCTGATAATCTCCTGTTCCATCAGGGCTTTTCGTATGTCCCTCCGGATCTCCACCATGCTTTTCCCGAAATACTCCTCCAGAGCTTTTTCGCTTCCTGCACTCTGTATAGCACTGTTGATATTCATCGTGACTTCACTCTCAACCATGTCTTCTGTAACGGTTATACTATCGATCCTTGCCTGATCGAGAAAGAGCCTTGAAACGAGCAATTCATTCAATACCACACATCTCTGCTGATCTATTGGCATTTTATTGCCGTTTCTCTTCAGATCAATGACAAGGTTCTCAATATCCGAAAGATAAACTACCTCATTCCCAACAATTGCTGCCACTGACTCAATCAGTTTCTGCGATTTTACAGCAGACAATCCGGAGATCAGTATTCCCGCCAGTATCAATATTAAACCTTTGCCTTTTTTCATTTAATCTAATTATTAAAAATAGTAAAACCGTTTACTTTAAGAGCGTCATTGTATATCCCGTTTTCAAGTGACTGAATGAACTCAAGTCTGCGATTGTTCCAAATTATCCTTTTTATATCATCCCTGACATATTCAAACGGAGCAGTTGAAGATCTTAACCTGTAGTCCCTGATATTTATAAAATAGAGATAAGTTGAATCGTTTGCCTCATAGAAAGTTGTCCTTCTGAGGAAGCTTTCCTCATTTGAGATATCCTGCGGCAGTTCAACGGAAAGCCTGTCGAACGAAACCCACTCCTCATTGAAATCATCGAATTTATCTGCAAACTGGTAACAATATGATTCAAGCTCCTGCAGATCGTTTTGTTCATTGGAACGTGACAGGTGCCTTATCCTGTCAATGTTGGGAGTTTCAACGGGAAGCTTGATGAACAGAGCCTTTAAAATGTTTGAGCTGAGCATAAAGCTTTTCTGATTCTCAGAATAGTAATTTTCAAGTTCAGCTTCAGTAAGTGTAGTATCCATCCTCTCCAGGATCATCTGTCTCTGATACTGGTAGATCACAAGGTTAGATCTGGTTTCTTCAAGCTGGTTGTCAATTTCATTTTTCAGATCAGGTGACAGATTTTCTTCAGCCTTACGGAAAAGAAACTCCTTCTTTGCCCATTTGTTGATATAATTATGAATTATGGCAGTACTGTCAGCAGAAGGCGTCGCCGGGGGAATCAGCTGAGGTATCTGGTCGAGATAAAGGAATGTATCACCTGCCCTGGCAACTGCAACCCGCTTCGGATCGCTCCTGGAACTGCTGCAACTTACTGTCAATATCGTAATTATAATATAAAACAGGATCCTATTCATTGATTAGACTCTTTTTAACTTCTGATAGAACCAATTCATCAACTTTAACGTTGTATTTGCTCTTTAATTGCTTTATCCAATCATTCTCGAGATAATCCTGGTATCCTGACATCATTTCTCCCTGGACCTCCTTAAAAGGAAGAGGCTCCGGTTCAATAACCTTGCTTATGGCAATTATTGACGGGTAATTTTTAATTGTCCGGTCTACTACCCCTGTTTTCCACTCAATTTTATCAAGTTCCTGATAATCGCCGGTAAACCATTTCCCATCAGTGATTACCAGCAGCGAATCAATCTTTTTATTGAATTTTGCCAGCATAAGGTCATCAGTCCCTGGTTTCCGCGAATATTTCTTATAGGCGGAAGCAAGAATTTTTTCTTTTCCCGGTGATCTCAGAGTGTATATTCTGGCCATGATCCCTTTACGGGTAAGAAAATCACGCTTATGGTCATCATAGTATTTTTTAAGTCCGATACTGTCTTCTCCGACTCTGTTCCAGACCTTTTTGCCAGATATTTCAAATAGCAGTATTCCGTCATGGAACTCATCCATCAGGTACCGGAAATCAGGATATTTTTTTTCGAGCATCGAATTTTCATACTTGATTATCTGATCAGAGATCCTTGTTTCTAATGACTGGCTGACAAATGAAACCGGATCATCAGTAATTATCATTGATCCCCTTTTTTCAAGATATGAAGCAAACTCTTTTACTGTCATGTGCTGGTTTGCAAATGTACACAGATTGCCTGATGGCATGGATTCTTTATTATATTTTGCCAGGCCTTTGATAATCAAAGTGTCGGTATTGGCAACGAACCAATCGAAAGCTGGCTGGTTGATCCTGAATTTATATTCAGCTTTCAGTTTATCTATAAATGACTTTTTGCTCAATGAGTTAAGATATGACTGGTTGATCCTGCTTTCAAGGTATGATCTGGTCTCTTCAAATGATCCATGAGGTTTTTTGTCAAGCAGCTTTATTATATGCCATGCATACGGGGTACGGACAGGCCGGGCATATTTTCCGGTATCGGGTATTGAAAAGGCCGCTTCTGAAAAATCACTGATAATCTCCCCTGTTCCGAACCAGTTTAGTTTTCCGCCGTCAGAGGCTGATTCTTTATGATCCGAGTATTTCCTGGCCAGCTCACTGAATGATGCTCCTGCCTGGAGCTCTTCATAGATCTTGTTTATCGCTTCCTCAGCATTTTTTATTTCTTTTTCTCCGGTTCCCGGAGGAGCAACTTTCATGATATGTGCAACCAGTATCTTTCCTCTGGCAGGCCGTTTATCTGCTATCTTTATAATATGGTAGCCGTATGGTGTTCTGACAGGATCTGATATTGCCCCTTTTTTCAGTTTGTAAGCTGCATCCTCAAATGGCATTATCATCTGGAATACAGTGAAATAACCCAGGTTCCCCCCGTTTATTTTCACAGAAGGATCATCTGAGGTTCCGCGGGCGACATTTTCAAAAGGTTCTCCTTTAATAATTCTCTCCCGGATATCATCTGCTTTCTTATACGCAGCGAGGGTGTCTTCAGGCTTTGCTTCCGGTGCGCAGTTAACAAGGATGTGCCAGGCATTTATTTCTGTGAGTGATCTCTGGTATGTCTTCTGGAGCAGCTTTTCCTTAAACTGGTTATCAGTCAGGTAATTCTGCGCCAGTTGGTTCCTGTAACCATTCAGCTCATTCCGGAAAGCTTTTGTCGTGTCGTATCCTTCTTCTGTGGCATCTGCAACTTTAAGCTTGAAGATTGTGTATTGCTGGAGATAATCATCAACATTGGAAGGGTTCCCTGGTTCCTGGCTTTTTTTGAACATTCTCATGAACTCGCCAGCTGTGACCGGTTTCCCTGCGACTGTCATAAGTGTTTTATTATTCAGCTCCTGAGCCTGACCAATAAAAGGCAACAGTGACAGTAATAAAATCAACAGTGATGATCTTACTTTCATCAGATGCTGGTTATTCAAATGATTTTCTGCTGTAGTTCGGAGACTCTCTGGTTATTGAAACATCATGAGGATGGCTTTCAATGATCCCTGAACCGGTGATTCTTACAAATCTGGCCTCTTTTTTAAGGAGCGCGATGTTTTTTGCACCAACATATCCCATTCCTGCTCTTAAACCGCCTGTCATCTGATAGATCACTTCTGCAAGGGTTCCTTTATATGGCACTCTGGCAGCTATACCTTCAGGAACAAGCTTTTGAATGTCATCTTCCATGTCCTGAAAATACCGATCCTTTGAACCCTGCTGCATTGCTTCAATCGATCCCATTCCCCTGTATGCCTTAAACTTACGGCCGTTATAGATTATGGTTTCACCGGGTGATTCCTCAACTCCTGCAAAGAGAGACCCTGCCATGATAGAGTCTGCTCCTGCCGCAATTGCCTTTATTATATCACCTGAGTACCTTATCCCTCCGTCAGCTATCACAGGTACGCCTGATCCCTCAACAGCTTTGGCGACGTTGTATATCGCGGAAAGCTGCGGGATACCTACCCCTGCAATTATCCTTGTCGTACATATTGATCCTGGTCCTATACCTACTTTTAATGCATCAGCCCCCTCGCTTATGAGCTTTTTCGCTGCTTCTGCCGTCGCTATATTACCAACCACAACCTCTGCTTTAGGGTAATTTTTCTTGATCTCCTTCAGCACCCTGATGACACTTTTTGTATGAGCATGGGCAGTATCGATTACTATTGCATCAACGTTGGCGGAAATAAGAGCAGCCACTCTTTCAAGAGTATCAGCTGCTATACCCACAGCACCAGCAACCCTTAATCTTCCTTTTTCATCTTTGCATGAATTCGGCCGGTCCTTTGTCTTGGTAATATCCTTGTAAGTTATAAGTCCTACCAGTTTTCCATCCTCATCGATCATTGGCAGCTTTTCAACTTTATGTTTTCTGAGGATCCTGGCAGCTTCATCAAGATTGGTCTTGTGAGTTGTGGTGATAAGCTTTGTTGTCATCACCTCGGTTATTTTCCGCTTGCGGTTGCTCTCAAACCTGAGATCCCTGTTTGTGACTATTCCCTTCAGTACGCCATCTTTGTCAATCACCGGTATTCCACCGATTCCGTATTCATTAGCCAGATTGATAGCGTCTGCAACCGTGGCATCAAGTCCAATTGTTATCGGATCAAAGATCATGACATTTTCGGCTCTCTTAACCCGCTTTACCTGCATGGCTTGCTTTTCAATAGTCATGTTCTTATGTATTACTCCGATACCGCCTTCCCTGGCGATGGCTATTGCAAGCTCATCTTCTGTAACAGTATCCATCGCAGCCGAAATAATCGGTGTATTGATCGGAATATTCCTGGTGAACATTGAACTTAGGTCAACTTCACGGGGGAGGATCTCTGAGTAAGAAGGAACAAGCAAAACATCGTCAAATGTTAATCCTTCATACAGTATTTTATCTTCTATGAATGACATCGGACAGAATTTTAAGTTTTGCTGCGCAAATTACGAAAAATTCGCAACTCCTACATACATTCATTCTATCAGGTTTCATAAAAAATTGAATTACAGTTGCTATTTTTGTATAAGGCTTCTTTTCCCGGATATATGAATATAGAACCTTACAGGCAGATTTTGACCAAATACTGGGGATTCACTTCATTCCGTCCCTTGCAGGAGGATATCATAAGATCCGTGGCAGAGGGAAAGGATACCCTGGGGCTTATGCCCACAGGAGGGGGGAAATCAATCACATTCCAGGTACCGGCACTGGTAAATGAAGGTATCTGCCTTGTGATAACACCGCTGATAGCCCTTATGAAAGACCAGGTAAACCGACTTAACACTCTTGAAATAAAGTCCCTGGCTATACATTCAGGAATGTCAGCAGAGGAAATAGATATTGCATTGGAGAACAGCATTTACGGCAATTACAAGTTCCTGTATATTTCTCCTGAAAGGATCTCAACAAGGATATTCCAGGCAAGACTGCCGCGTCTTAACCTGAACCTGGTGGCTGTTGATGAGGCACATTGCATTTCACAATGGGGTTATGATTTCAGGCCGTCATATCTTAAGATTGCATCAATCCGTGACCATATTTCGGAAAAGGTTCCGTTCCTGGCGCTGACCGCTTCTGCTACAGCTCCGGTTATTGACGATATAACACAAAAGCTCAGATTCAGGGGGAAAAATGTTCTCAGGACAAGTTTTGAAAGGAAAAATATCTCTTACCTGGTAAGAAAGGTTGATGATAAGGGAACCTACCTGGTTAAAACCCTTCACAAGATTAAAGGCAGCGGGATAGTATATGTAAGAAACAGGAAAAAAAGTAAAGAGATTGCAGAATTGCTGGTGGCAAATGGTATCAGTGCAGATTTCTATCATGCAGGCCTGCCTGTTGAGCTCAGAGATAAAAAGCAGATTTCATGGACAACAGGTGAAACACGTGTCATCGTTGCCACGAATGCTTTCGGAATGGGCATCGATAAAGCTGAAGTGAGATTTGTGATTCACTGGGATATGCCGGAATCCATTGAAGACTATTTCCAGGAAAGCGGGAGGGCCGGCCGTGACAGCAAACCAGCATTTGCCGTTTTACTTTATTCTCCTGCAGACAAGAAACGGCTGGAAGATTCAGTTAAACATAAATTTCCGCCGGTTGAAAAAATTAAAGACACCTACGAAGCTCTTTGCAATTTTCTGCAGGTTCCACAGGGTTCCGGAAAAGACAACGTATTTGACTTCAATATATACGATTTTATTTCAAAGTACAGGTTCCCGGTCATTGAGACTTACAACAGCCTGAGTTTTCTGCAGAGGGAAGGATATATTGAATTCACTGAAGAGATCAATAACCCGTCCAGGGTCCATTTTATTGTCGGCCGCGACGATCTTTATAAATTCCAGGTAGCAAATGAAGCATTTGACGGATTCATTAAGCTGCTTTTAAGGTCCTATACCGGGATGTTCACTGAATTTGTAGCAATAAATGAAGAGGTTCTTTCCAAAAAATCTGCATTATCACGCGATGCAGTTTACAGGTTCCTCGTGAAACTGGCTACTCTTAAGATAATAAGTTATATTCCGGGAAAGAAAACTGCACTTGTGATTTTTACCGAAGAGAGGCTTGAAAGGAAAGCGCTGAAGATCTCGCCTGATAATTATCTGCATGTGAAGGAAAAGCATGTAACCAGACTTAACAAGATGATTGACTATGCAGATTATAATACAAGATGCAGGTCGGTTATCCTTCTCGATTATTTCGGCGAGGAATCTGACAGATGCGGTATCTGTGATGTCTGCCGGGAAAGAAACGAGCTTGATCTCAGCAAATATGAATTTGACCTGATACTTGATGAGATCAAGGATGTGCTGGTGCTGCAGAAACCAGATGCCAGGGAACTTGTGAGCAAGATCAGTCATCCTGAGGAAAAAGTTATAAAAGTGTTGCGCTGGCTCCTCGATCATAATAAGATCATAATGGACGACAAGCATCTCCTCAGCTGGAGAGAAGCTGATCTCTTTTCAAGGTAACAACTATAAAAAAGGTATGGAGGCAAAATAGACCTCCATACCTCGTTTGCTAATCACCCTAATCTAACCTGGAAGTGTTATCTGTTAATAGCCTGGATTTTGCATAGCTGCTTTTTCATCAGCAGTAAGTGCTTTCCCCTCAGCATTATAAATAGCATCGAGGAAAGTCTGCGGTAACGGGCGCAGGTAATGCTTCTCCACGAGAGCCGCGACTGATCCTGCGTTGTAAGTCTTGGCTCGGCTTATAAGCGTTTTAGTGCGGGCAAGGTCTTCCCAGCGGTAAAGCTCACCGTAGAGCTCGCGTGAACGCTCGTTGAGAAGGAAGCACATCATCCTGTCGTAGGAGCTTGAAAGGCTGAGTGTTGTTATAATGGCCTCGTCAACAGCCGGAAGGCTTGCCGGGGTGATCCCGGTGGTAATGTCCGTGGCAGCTGTTGATACAGGTATATTGAGCGATTCGTAGTATGAATTTGAAATGCAATACGAATTTATCAATACACCGTTTGCATTCAGCGGTGCATTTGAATTGGTAAGAACAGCGGCGCCTCCATCCCTGTATGCAGACCTGTTTTCACCGTCCTTGAACTGTGCGCGTGCACGGATAATATTTATGACCGTGATGGCCTCAGTATATTTGCCCTGGCGGATAAGAGCTTCAGCTTTAATGAGATATGTCTCGGCTACCCTTGCATATATTCCATCGCGGCGGCCGGCAGTTGCAGCAACTGCTGTGCGGGATCCGTCAAGCCATTTGCTGAGCGACGGGAACCTGCTGACATTTCCGGGTAAGCTTAAGTAACCGTTGCCATTGGCAAGGTACCGTGGGTAGGAATGGGGTGTGGGTTTACCAGTTACAGGATTATTGAAATAGACTCCGGTATGTGTACTTTTTACCTTCGGGGTTCCTCCTGCAGTAGGATCACTAAACCTGGTGTCGCCCGTCTTATTGATAATGTAGATCAATCCCAGGTCACCCTGTGCATAAGTTACAGTTGTACTTGTATTAGGGTCTGTTCCGTTAAGCTGGGCAAGATTTGAAATATTGTTAAGGTTTGCCTTAGTTTTAAAGCTTTTCCAGAAGCGTGAATCGTTCTCCATGTCGAATACACTGTATGCGTATTCATTTGTCCTGCATCTCTGGTACTCGCGCCCTCCGGCTATATCACGTACAAAACCTGTAAGTGTTTGATATACCGAAAGAAAAAGAAGATGGTTGTAGTTTCCGTTACCATCATTAGCAACGGTAGTTGTGCTTGAGAACTGTGCGGCAAAAATCACCTCAGGGAGTTTCTCGTTTGCGCCGTCAGACCCCGTGTAGGCGAAAATATCGGAAAAATTGGTTGCAAGCGTACGATGTGCAATAACCTCGTCAGCTAGTGTTATTACTTCTGCAAGGTCTGCTGTTTTGTACGAGGAATTCCAGTCGTCGTTTATTTCAGAACACCTGTACAGGAGCGCCTTTGACAGGAAGTGGGCTGCCACATCCTTGTAAAGCTTTCCCTCCAGGGCTTCTGCATCAGGAAGCCCTGCGTATGCTGTCCTGAAATCGGCAATGATCTGGTTAACACACTCCTCTTTCGTTGCGCGTACAAAGTACCTCTCAACACCTGAGGATGGCTTCAGTGTCAGCACAACAGGTCCGTACTGCTGTACAAGCCTGAAATATGAGAACGCGCGAAGGAACGACGCTTCGGCTTTATAAAGACTGTTTTTACCGGCATCCGTTATAACGGCATCGACATTTGCAAGAAGCATGTTGGCATCGGCGATGGCCTTGTACATCATGTCCCATATCTCATAGGTTTTTGTAACATTGGAGGTTGGAACATTAGGAACTATGGAACCCAGGTTGGAGTTATAATCGTTCCATGTCTGTTGAGCCTGGTCGCCTCCTACAATAAATTCGTCAGTACCGCATGCGTTAGTGGAAACTGACTGCTCCCTGCCCATAAAGAAATTCCTGTAGTGGTTGTACAATGCATCGGAGAGGTCCGCAATCCCTTCGGCAGTTTTAAAATAATCGGTGCTTCTCTGGGTTTTCAGCTCTTCGTCGAGAAAATCCTTTTTGCATGAGATGATACCTGATACAAGGAGGATAATTGCACAAAGCGCTAAAATGATTTTTATTGACTTATTCATATCGTGTATTTTCTTAAATGGTTAAAATTCATTCAGTACTTTCTCAGAATCCCACGTTGATACCGAATACATACCCGCGGTTAAAATAGAGAGTGTTATATTCGGCATCCCGGAAGTTATTCCGCGACCAGAGCATGCCGGCATTCTGTATCTGTGCATAGACCCGCAGGCTGTTTATCTTAACCTTGCCCAGCAGGCTCATTGGCAACTGGTATCCCAGCGATATGTTTCTGATCTTGATCCATGAATCATCTTTATAATAGGTGCTGGCATAAGTGTCACCGCCTGCCTCGCTCATAAACGGCCTCTGGTATTCAGCACCGGTATTATCGGGTGTCCAGTAATCAACTACGCGCTGGTCGCCATACATGCCTGTGAGGGCTTCGCCTACGCCTGACATGTATTTGAGGCGCCCGGTTAGGAACGCAGACAGCTCGATACCTTTATAACTGAAAGTATTTGTGAGTCCTAGTGTCCAGAGCGGGCGTGTGTTGCCTATAATAACCCTGTCGTAGTTGCCGTCGATACGATAGTCGCCATTCTGGTCTTTGACCCTTATTTTACCAGGGGCAAATTGAGATCCGTTGGCATTGAAAAGTGCCATCTCTGCCTGGTCTTCAGGCGTATCCTGCCAGATGCCGATCCTTTCATAATCATATATTACCTTTATCGGTTCGCCTATGAACAATGTATCTGCAACCATATCCTCCTTGCCGTTCATCAGCGATTCTATCTGGTCCCTCTGCCATGCGGCAGTTGCATTAATGCGCCATGAGAAGTCGCTTTTTTCGATAATGTTGGAATTAATAGTGAATTCTATACCCCTGTTGCTTGTTTCACCGACATTTGCAATTGTCGAGGTAAAGCCCGAAACGCTTGGAAGAGCTACAGTTAAAAGAAGATCGGTAGTAGATGACCTGTAAGCTTCGATGGTCCCGTTAACTCTCCCTTTCATGACAGAGAAATCGACAGCAAGGTTGTACTGGGTTGTCTTTTCCCATCCAAGTTCAGGGTTTGCAACAGTGTTTGTAAGTGTATAACCGGACTCGGTTCCAGTGCCAAAAGGTACTGTAACCTGGTTGATAGAGCCCTTTGTTGAGTAAAGATTTACAGCAGAGTTACCTACTGTACCGACGCCTAAACGCAGTTTTAGCTGGTCGAGCCATGTGATCCTATCCAGGAAGCTCTCCTGGTCTAAACGCCATGCTATGGCAGCGCTCGGGAAGAATGCCCATTTTTTACCTTCTGCAAGCTGTGAAGCGCCATCCCAGCGGCCTGATAATGTAAGCAGGTATTTGTTGGCATAATTGTAATTTACGCGTGCCATATAAGATGCCAGCTGGCGTTCCGTAAGTCCGGAGCTCCAGGATGTGAGCTGGGCGCTGGTAAGGTTACCTAAGGCGTACCACATCTGGCTTGGCACCTGGATACCCTGCCCTGCAATTGCCGACGATTCGCTGGTCCATTTCGATGCCGTCTGAAGCAGAGTTGCCCCTATTGTATGGGCACCGAATTTATTGTCGTAATAAAGGAGGTTATCGATAGTGTAGGAGAAATCTTTCGTATTAGAGACACTTGCATTGGAAGCGCTGAGTTCCCTTACAATTGACTTGGAGTCGTTATAATAGCCGTTCCTGTAGAAGCGGAAGTCGGGGCCGAAGTTCAAACGGTACCTGATGCCTAAAGGCAGCTTCACTTCTGCAAAGAGAGAGCCGAGGAGACGCAGAGTCTCACGCTGGTTGGTCGAATATTTCCATTCGTCTATAACATTCCACACGCGTGCCTTTCCCCCGGGATGAACGATACGGTTTCCATCTGCATCATAAGGAAGGGAATAAGGCTCAATCCTTGCTGCTGCCGCAATCAGGTCAGCAGTCACGTTGGAGCTTCCTCCTGTTCTGCTCTGACCGTAATCCTGATACTGCCATGATCCGTTGACACCGGCTCCAAATGTTATCCAATCCTTCGGGTTAAGCTCTACATTTGTCCTTAGGGTGTAACGCTGGTACTCCTGTCCTTTTGTCGTACCCTGGTTGTTCAGGTAACCTATTGAACCGTAAGCCTTCATTGTTTTTGTACCACCGCTCGCGCTGAGGGTATGCTCCTGGGTATAGGTAGGCTGCGTTACCTGTCCCAACCAGTCGAATGTTTCGACTTGCGAGGGATCCCATGTGCCGCTTGCCCATCCTTTCTGGATGTTCTGCCATGCAACGGGTTCGGCTGTAAAATAATTAATAGTGCCATCGTTGGCAAGGGTTGGCGCGTTACCCGGCACTCTTGAGTATATCCCGGTGGCTGGAACATAAGATGCATAATATGCACCCCAGCGCGAGAATTCCATGAACTCCGCCACGTCCATGTAACCCGAACGCCAGATCATCTTTTCGTTGGTAAGCGAACCCGAGTAGTTAAGCTGAAATTGTCCGTCGGTACCGCGTTTTGTTGTTACAAGCACAACTCCGTTAGCGCCCCTCGAACCGTAGATAGCGGTTGCCGAGGCGTCTTTCAGTATCTCTATGGATTCTATATCCTGCTCGTTCAGTGTTTCAATCCCGGAACCCGACATAATGGGAATACCGTCAACAACATAAAGAGGCGAATTGGATGCGGTGAGTGAACGTGCACCCCGAATATAAATTCTCCCCAATTCACCAGGACGCAGTGAGGTGGTAATATCGACACCTGCTGCTTTACCCTGGAGGGCCTGGAATACGTTGGTTACAGGGCGGGCGGTTATTTCTTCGTTCGAAACTGAAACTACAGAGCCGGTAATATCACTCTTCCTCTGGGTTCCATATCCAACCACCACCACTTCTTCAAGGCCAATAGCCGATTCCTCCATGGTGATATCTATCTGGATTCTGTCGCCTATCAGTACTTCCTGCGTTTCCATTCCTACAAATGTGAATGTCAACGTTCTTGCGTCAACAGGAACATCAATTGAATATTTGCCGTCAGTATCTGAGATGACTCCGACAGCCGTTCCTGTTGCCCGTATATTTACACCTGCTAAAGGAGCGCCTGACTTATCTGTTATAATACCTGTGATCTTTTTCTGCTGGAGAAAGTTCTTCGGGACTATAACAATCAGGTTATTCTCATATGCTTTGTAGGTCAGGGGCGATTGAATAAAAAGATCATCAAGAACACTGATGATATTTCTGTTTTCTGCTTTTACATCAATCAGGTCATTCATTGCCAGCAGATCATCACTAAAGAAGAACCTGATTTCTGTCTGCTGTTCAATTGTTTTCAGCACATCGCGAATGGATTTATCTTTCATATCCAGTGTTACACTGGTCTGCGAATAAACATTTGCGCTTACCTGCAGGACGGTGATAATGATTAGGATTAGAGTTAGTTTCATTGTCAGCAGAAGTTTTTTTATTCCCGGATAAGACGGCGGAATAAGGTTTTGAGGTTTTTTTTTCATACTTTTGGAATGTTTTTAAAGTTTAACATACCAATGTTTCTCCTGAAGAAAGCAACA
The DNA here is from genome assembly GCA_026391215.1 of Bacteroidia bacterium. Taxonomy (GTDB): domain Bacteria; phylum Bacteroidota; class Bacteroidia; order Bacteroidales; family VadinHA17; genus LD21. The sequence continues at coordinate 11,746 of JAPLDX010000045.1, read as the reverse complement.
TTGGTTAAAATTTCTAAAAACCGGGCGCAGGATTTATCGATCCTGCGCTTTGTTTAACAATGCTTCCTGTTTTTCTTCATAGGCAGTTTCTTAAAGTTCAGTTATTTAGGTTGTGTATAAAGTTTTTTGTTTACTTCTATTAAATCCTTGTCTTCGGATAAGGTGACTACCCTTCCGTTCAGTTTGAAATCGATGGGCGATGTAATGCTCATCACCTCCAGAACCTGTTCAATAGGCTCGGCAAGGATCGTCCCGGTGAACCTGTAAGACTTTAGCCGTTCAGATGTAAAGAGTATCTGAACATCAAATTTACGCTCCAGATCAACAGCCATCTGTGAAAGGCTTTGATTTTCAAATATCCACCGGTTCTCTTTCCACGATACCACTGGTTCAATATTTACATTTTCCTTCACAAGCCTTACTGCCGAAGCTGTATTCTGCACCTTTACCGGTTTAATTTCGGTGTGCGATTTTCCGGCAGGCTTTGTTGAATTATCCTCAATTCTGGAATCTTCCTTGTAAAATGTTAGCTTCTGATTCGGTTGAAGTATGGTAATCTCACCATTGCTGATATCTGAAATAGATTCGACTTTTACAGAACCATTTACCAGTGTTGTTTCGATTGTCTTATCGATGGAATAAGCCTTTACATTGAATTCGGTTCCCAGAGCCGTGACTTTCAGATATGGAGTTTTTACAATAAATGGTCTCAACTTGTCTTTTGCCACTTTGAAATATCCTTCTCCTTCAAGCTCTACAACCCTGTCGTTAATACCAAAACGGTTATCGGTTTTTAATGTACTCCCTGCATTAAGAGTTACTACCGTACCATCCTCAAGTGTGAACTGGGCTCTTGATCCCATCGGGACAACCAGCTCACTTTTACCTTGTGCCGACATGGAAGAACTTCTGTGACCAAATTGATAGAATAAAAATCCTCCTGCTAAGAAGGCAATTATAAATATGGCAGCATATCTGATCGCTGTCGTTAAGAACCTGTTCTTTGACGGGATTGTCACCTGCTGATCACTTTTTATGATCCTTTGTCTGAATTTCCAGAATCCCTCCTGGGCATTATAGCCCGGATTTTTTGATATAGACCTGGATGTTATCCAAAGTTCGCAGCATTCATCGAAAGTCTGCTTATTGGCCTTGTCAAGTTTGATCCAATCTATCAACTCCCTGGTCTCTTCAGGGGTTAAATCACCTTTCAGGTAGTCGCAGATCAGATCTTCTTCTGTTCTTTTGTTTTGCGTAGTTTCCATAGAAATAATAACTGAATATAAAGACAGGAAAAACTAAGAACAGGGTGAAAGCACTGACAAATATTTTTATCAGGAATTCATGAGTTCAATATGAAGTGCGGTAGTTTCTGACAGCCTCGCGGAGGCGGGAAAGGGCGATCTTAAGCTGCGACTTTACAGTATTTACCGAAATATCCAGCTTTTTTGAGATATCAGTGTATTTCATTTCCTTATCGCGGCTCATCAGGAATATTTCCCTGCAGGCTTCAGGAAGCTCATTAATGCAATTTGTAAGAATATCCTGTAACTCTTTTTCATAAAGATGGCCGAGAGGATAGTCGCTGTCCCATGCAAGTACTTTCAGGTCAGAACTGCTGAGTCTTCCGGTAGACTTCAGCCTTACTGCATTCTGTTCAATGTAATTCAGCGAAGCATTGTGAACAGCCCTGATCAGGTATCCCTTGACCGATGAAATTATTTCAGTCCTTTCTCTTAAATTCCACAACCTCACAAATACATCAGATACTATTTCTTCAGCATCAGCATGACTCCTGATGATATGCTCGGAAACAAAACAGAGGTATACATAATACTTCTTGAAGAGTTCTTCATATGCCGAAAGATCTCCATTTTGTACAGCTGAAATTAGTTTCTGATCAGAATACTCCATCAGAAAAGAAATTGAATATACGTAAATGTAAACCTTTTTAAGCTGATTGTGATAACAATTTATTACGGTCATTACTGTCATACGCAATAAAATTTTCGTGAGTTTTTGTATTTATTATCTAATTTTGCAGTCGGTTTAACAAAAAAGTATGGATAATATACCTGATCCTGTTTATTCGCATAACGTTGTCGAATTTGTGGCTGTTGCCAATGAATACTGCAAGTATTCGGAGCATGCCTCAGAACTGAAAGGTGATGAGATGCTTAAAATACAGCAGCGCCTGTTGCCTCTTCTATATCTGAAGGCCTCCCTGCTGCCAGCCCTGGAACCATTTTTTGAAGACGGGAATGAGAAGTTTGTAACGGAATCAGATTGGAATAAGATACATAATACACTCAGGGAAAAGTTCGGAACTGCTAACGATTACCTTGATCTCCCCAATGACATATTCAATGAGCCGGAAACACTGGTCTCCTCAAGCCTGGCAGAGAACATGACAGATATTTACCAGGACTTGAAAGACTTCCTTCTTTTATATCAAACAGGAACACAGGAGGTTATGAATGATGCTATATGGGAATGCAGAATGAATTTTGAGAATATATGGGGACAGAAGCTGGTAAATGCTATGAGGGCAATCCATAAATTCATCTATTCAGGAGAAGAAATAGGGAGGTTGGAAGCCGATGAAAAGGAAGATGAAGCCAAAAGGGATACATCAAAGTGGTTCATCACAAAAAGACAAAAGGAGTTCAGAGGGGATGACAAAGAATAAATATAGCGAGAACATTTCAGCTGAGGAGCTGGTAAATTATGAACTATCGTGGTTCAGAGGCAAAATAGTGGTTGTAGACAATCCGGAGACTTTTGGCAAAGTACTGCCATTGATTCAGAAAAAGAAGATCCTTGGTTTTGATACTGAAACCCGGCCTTCCTTCAGAAAAGGGAAGAAGAACAAAGTTTCACTTATCCAGCTGGCTACCTCTGATCTTGCATGTCTGTTCAGGATCAATAAAATAGGGATCCCCCGCGAGCTGATCGAAATAATGGCTGATCCGGGAGTGATCAAAGCCGGTGTGGCAGTACATGACGATATCAGGTTCCTTAAGAATGTCAGAAAATTTGATCCTGATGGATTTGTTGATCTTCAGAACCTGGTTAAGGATCATGGCATCACCAGTTCAGGGCTTAAAAAGCTGACAGCCATCATCCTGGGATTCCGCATCTCAAAGCGGCAGCAGGTAACCGACTGGGAAGCAGAGAAGCTTTCGGAGGCTCAGCAAATTTATGCTGCAACCGATGCATGGGTGTGTTATGAAATATATAAAAAGCTGACCTGTTAAATTGTGGAAAGAGTTAAGATAATCCTGAAATCAGGAAAGGACCAGGCAGTAAGAAGATATCATCCATGGATATTTTCGGGCGCTATAAAGAAGATCTATGGAACTCCTGCTGAAGGCGACCTGGTGGATGTATATGACAATAAAGATGCTTTCCTGGCGACTGGACACTATCAGCCCGGATCAATTGCCGTAAGAATACTATCCTTTGAAAAGATTGAACCCGATCTCGATTTTTTCAGGAAAAGGATAGGTGATGCGGTAAAGTACAGGCAATCGCTCGGCCTTTTTGACAATCCGGATACAAATGTGTTCAGGATTGTCCATGCGGAAGGAGACGATCTGCCCGGACTCATTATTGATTTTTATAATGGTGTTGCCGTCATGCAGATGCATTCAGTAGGGATGTACAGGCTAAGAAAGGAATTTGCTGAAATACTCCGCGAACTGGCAGGGGACAAGCTGATTGCAGTTTATGACAAGAGCGAGGGCACCATCCCGTTTATGTCAGGAATAAAGGGCACAAATGAATTCCTGTACGGTGATTCCGGTCCGGTGACAGTAACTGAAAACGGCTTTAAATTCAAAATCGACTGGACAACCGGACAAAAAACCGGATTTTTTATTGATCAGCGCGAAAACAGGAAGCTGCTGTGTAATTCCACAAACGGCAGGAACGTTCTGAATATGTTCGGATATACGGGTGCTTTTTCTGTTTATGCAATGAAAAATGCCGCTCTTGTACACACTGTTGACAGTTCAGTCAGTGCAATCGAGATGGCTGATGAGAATATCAGGCTGAATTACGGAGATGATAAACGGCATCAGTCATTTACAGCGGATGCATTTGAATTTCTGAATGATATAAAGGACAGATATGATCTCATCATCCTTGATCCACCTGCTTTTGCGAAACATAATAATGTTCTCGCGAATGCCCTTCAGGGATATAAACGGCTGAATATGAAAGCCATAGAGCAAATTAAGCCGGGGGGCATCATCTTTACATTTTCCTGTTCGCAGGTGGTGACTAAAGAGAATTTCAGAAAATCTGTTTTTGCTGCTTCGGCCAATACTGGAAGAAGGGTGAAGATACTGCACCAGTTGAGCCAGCCGCCAGATCATCCTGTTAATATCTATCACCCTGAAAGCGAATACCTGAAAGGGCTGGTGATTTATGTAGAATAAGCATCACGTACTCACCCCCCAGCCCCCTCTCTGCTAAAGCAAAGAGGGGGTGCTAAAAGACTGATAATAAATTAGTTTCCCCCTCTTTACGAAGTAGAGAGGGGGATTAAGGGGGTGAGTACATTTAATAGAAATAAGAATTACAGATAAGCTATGAGCACAAATAAACATATAGAGCAGATCTCGAAAAAACTCGGATTACATGAATGGCAGGTTGAGAACACCATTCGATTGATGGATGACGGTGCGACAATACCGTTCATAAGCCGTTACAGGAAAGAAATGACCGGCAGTCTTGATGAGGTGCAGCTCCTTCATATAAAAAATGAATATGACCGGCTGAAAGAGCTTGATGCACGCAGGGAAAGTGTTATCAAATCAATTGAAGAGCAGGAGAAGATGACTCCTGAGCTTTTGCAAAAGCTTAAGAATGCTGAGACAATGGCTGAGCTTGAAGATATCTATCTTCCTTATCGTCCCAAAAGGCGGACACGCGCAACAGTCGCAAGGGAAAAAGGCCTTGAACCTCTGGCTGAAATAATCTTTAAGCAGCAGGAAACAGATCCTTTCAGTAAAGCCGGGGAGTTTCTGAATGATGATGTTCATTCAGCAGTTGATGCTCTTGCAGGTGCATGCGATATTATAGCGGAATGGATAAATGAAGATGAATCAGCAAGGAAAAGGCTTAGATATCTATTTGACAAAGAGGCTGTTATATATTCAAAAGTTGTTAAGGGGAAAGAGACGGAAGGTATCAAATTCAGTGACTATTTTGACTGGTCAGAGCCGCTCAGGAGGTGTCCTTCACACCGGCTGCTTGCTATGAGAAGAGGCGAAGACGAAGGGTTCCTGAAGCTGTCAATTGAACCGGTGGAAGAAAATGCACTGGAGATCCTGGATTCTTTATTTGTCAAAGAGAAGAACGAATCATCTGAACTTGTCAGAAATTCTGTCCGGGACAGCTGGAAGCGATTGCTTTCTTCGTCAATGGAAACTGAATTCAGGAATATATCAAAGGAAAAAGCAGACGAGGAAGCCATAAAAGTATTTGCTGATAATCTTCGGCAGCTCATGCTTGCCTCGCCTCTTGGTGAAAAGAATGTTCTTGCAATTGATCCAGGATTCAGAACAGGATGTAAAGTTGTTTGTCTTGACAGGCAGGGATCCCTTTTGCATAATGAGACTATCTATCCGCATCCGCCTCAGAATCAGACAGCTCTGTCGGTTAAAAAAGTGCTCACCCTGGTAAATTCATATAAGATTGAAGCGATAGCAATAGGTAACGGAACTGCCAGCCGGGAAACAGAGGACTTTATCAAGTATGTAAAATTTGAGAATGATCTCCAGGTGTTTGTGGTAAGCGAAGCAGGTGCTTCTATCTATTCGGCTTCTAAAGTCGCAAGGGACGAATTCCCTGATTATGACGTCACGGTAAGAGGCGCTGTTTCTATCGGAAGAAGACTTATGGATCCTCTTGCCGAGCTCGTTAAGATTGACCCAAAATCAATAGGAGTGGGGCAGTACCAGCATGATGTCGATCAGCAGAAGCTTCAGAATGCACTTGATGAAGTTGTTATGAGCTGTGTCAATGCTGTAGGGGTTGAAGTCAACACGGCAAGCAGTCATCTTCTTAACTATGTGTCGGGACTAGGTCCCCAGCTGGCTCAGAATATTGTTGATTACCGTACAGAAACCGGCCCTTTCAAATCCCGGAAAGAGCTGCTTAAAGTAAAAAGGATGGGTGTCAAAGCCTTCGAGCAGAGTGCGGGATTCCTGAGGATCAGGAACGCTGAAAACCCTCTTGATCGCAGCGCTGTTCATCCCGAGAGTTATTATGTCGTGGAAAAAATGTCAAAAGACCTGGGCTGTGATGTAAAGGAGCTGATCAGCGATGAAAGCAAGAGAAAAGAAATAGTGCTTGAGAAATATATTACTCCAGTCACAGGACTGCCGACGCTGAAGGATATCATGGATGAGCTTTCAAAGCCTGGCCGTGATCCCAGGTCAAAGATCAAAGAATTCAGTTTTGCCGATATCCATGATATGGGAGATCTCGTACCTGGTATGGTAGTTCCCGGAATTGTTACAAATGTTACAAAATTCGGGGCTTTTGTCGATATTGGCATAAAGCAGGACGGGCTGGTTCACATTTCTAACCTCAGCAAAACCTATGTCAGTGATCCCTCAACAGTTGTAAAGCTTAATCAGCATGTAATAGTGAAGGTGCTCTCAGTTGATATCGACAGGAAGCGGATACAGCTTTCAATGAAAGATGCAGATATAAAGCAGTAGAGACGTTATATGCAACGCCTCTACTGCTTATGGAATGATTTAAATGTCAGAACATCGGCGGACCCTGTGGTTCTCCCCGTGGTCTCATCTCGGGTTTCCTTGGCAGTTTCTGATCTCTCATTGCAGCATTATAGGCAAAAGTTGCAGTGATAATTGCATTTATCCTCAGATCAGCCATAACCAGTCTTTCATAAGTATCCATAACCGTATGATAACCGCGGCCATATTCAATCTCATCCTGGATGAACTGGAATGCCGGAAGTCCGTACCTGTCAAATGACTGATGGTCAGTGCCGCCGGTATTTCTTAATGTGATTGTTGAACACCCCAGGGATTCAAAAGGTTCGAGCCATTGTTCAAATATTGGCCTTACCATCTCATTCTGCTGCAGGTAAATACCCCTGTACCGTCCCGAGCCGTTATCCATATTGAAGTATGCTGCAAATCCGTTAAAATCTGGCTTATTCTCATTGGTTTTAGGATCTACAAGATACTTGTCAACATATCCTCGTGAACCATACATCCCCTGTTCCTCTCCGCCCCACAAAGCTACCCTTATTGTCCTCCTGGGAGCGACATTGAGGCTTTTAAGAATCCGGAGCGCTTCCATCATCACAAGACATCCTGATGCATCATCTGCAGCGCCTGTGCCTCCATGCCATGAATCATAGTGGGCTCCAATCAGAACGACCTCATTCTTCAGCAGTTTATCTGTACCGGGTATTTCCCCTATCACATTATAGACCTTGGGCGCCGGGATAAACTTATTCAGAATCTCAATTTCAATTTCAACAGGAACTTCTTTTCGGATAAGCCTTTCCATCCTGCCATGATCTTCAATCGGGAGATTGAGTTCGGGAATAGGTTCCGGATCGCCTGAATTATACCCGGTACCCGTAGATCTTGGGATATTATATGTTCCTGCACTGTTAAGTATAACAGCAACTCCTTCACTTTTAAGCAATTCACCAATCTTGTTCCTTAGTTGTCTCTGTGCCATCATTGAAGCCATATCAAATGGCATCTGGGGTCTTCTTCCCGAAGGTTGACCCGATTCCATGCTCATATCTTTCAGCTGCTGGTCCGTAAGCCTGCTTGCCAGCGGTTCATATCTTATTTCATTAGTAGATGTTGAAGGTATAAGGACTATTTTCCCATTGAGTGTGCCTTTATATTTTTCCAGATCCGCTTCTGCCTTTACATCCACGATTACAACTGCTCCCTTGATAAGGCCATTTGTACTGCCGGTCCAGGCTACAGGGTTACATGCAAAGTTTATGTAGTAAGGTGCCGTCATTGCAGCATAAGTTTTCAGGTTATCCCAGCCTCCGCGATTGAAGTCCCTGGCCTCTTCAATCCTTACATTCTGAAATCCAAACTCTTCCATCTTCTGTTTTGCCCAATCATTGCCGCGTGTGTTTCCGGTTGAGCCGGTAAGCCTTGGCCCGACAAAATCGGTCATACCGAAGGCAAGATCTTCAACTTTCGAATTATTCATACCCTCCTGTTTGATCTTGTAGATCATCTCAAGATCAACCTTTTCTGTCTGTGCCAAAAGCCAAAAAGGCATAATAAGCAGAAGACAAATGCTGATGCTTAATTTCTTAATTTTCATTGTCCGGTAATTAGGTTTATTTAAGGGAAATAAATGTAAGCAAAATTGACTATCGATATCCATACATAATTAAATGATTTAACGAAATTTAACTTAATCTGGTTACTTTTGCCTTTGTTATGATCTATCCCGAAAACTTCGAATCCAAGATCGGCTTTGACCGCATCAGAATCCTTCTGAAGGAAAAATGCCTTAGCACCATGGGCACTGAGAAGGTCGATAAAATCAGGTTCAATACGGATTTCAGCATAATTTCAGAACAGCTGTCGGCTGCTTTTGAATTCCAGCAGCTCCTGAAAATTGAAGAGAATTTTCCATCAGATAACTATTATAGCTTTTCAGATTGTCTTAATAAAATCAGGATAGAAGGCACTTTCCCCGAAGTGAGAGAACTGTTTGACCTCAAACGATCCCTGGAAACAGTGAAATCTATCATTAATTTCTTCAGGAACAGGGAAGATGTCAGGTATCCTGCCCTGAAGAAAATGACCAGCTCAGTCAAAACCTATCCCTATGTCCTCGATTCAATCGACAGGATCATTGACAAGCATGGAGCAGTTAAGGATAATGCATCTTCCAGGCTTAAGGAAATAAGGTCAGAGATCGTATCAAAAGCAATCCAGGCAACCAAACGGCTCAATGCGATCCTAAGACAGGCTCAGACTGATGGAATAGTCGATTCAGATACTGTCGTATCAGTAAGGAACGGGAGAGGAGTGATACCGGTAAGTACCTATGACAAGAGAAGGATCAGGGGCCTGATCCATGACCAGTCAGCCAGCGGAAAAACTGTATTTATTGAGCCTGAAGATATTGTTGAAATAAACAATGATATTGTTGAGCTGGAATACGAGGAAAAGAGAGAGATCGTTAAAATATTAACGGCATTTGCCGATAACATAAGGCCATATATTGATGACCTTCTCACATCTGGTGATTTCCTGGGCGAAATGGATTTTCTCAGGGCAAAGGCTCTTCTTGGGAATCACCTTAATTCAATAGTTCCTGCATTAACGGATAAACCTTTCATAAGCTGGAAAAAGGCTGTTCATCCGTTGCTGAAAATTACATTTGAAAAAGTTCCCGGAAGGAAAGTGGTTCCCCTTGATATCCAGCTCGATGAAAAGAACAGGATACTTGTCATTTCAGGACCCAATGCGGGGGGGAAATCGGTGTGCCTTAAAACAGTGGGATTGCTTCAATATATGTTTCAATGCGGACTTACAATCCCAATGGAAGAAAGTTCGGAAGCCGGGATATTCAGGGATATACTTATAGATATTGGTGATGAGCAAAGTATTGAAAATGACTTAAGTACATACAGCTCGCACCTTTTAAGCATGAAATATTTCCTGAAAAACGGAGGGGATAGAAGCCTGATCCTGATTGATGAATTTGGTACCGGAACAGAGCCGATGCTCGGCGGTTCAATTGCCGAGGCTATTCTTGGAGAGCTTAACAAAAAGAAAGTATTCGGGGTGCTGACTACCCATTATACCAACCTGAAGCATTTTGCCTCTCTTACCGACGGGATCATAAACGGGGCAATGGCATTCGATAACCATCTTATGCAGCCTTTGTTCCAGCTTTATATAGGCAAACCCGGCAGTTCATTTGCTTTTGAGATTGCCAGGAAGATAGGCTTGCCTGAAGAGATCCTTAATGAAGCTTCGGGGAAAGTCGGGGTAAAGAATATAAACTACGACAGGCATCTTAAAGATATTGCCCGCGATAAGAGATACTGGGAGACAAAGAGACAGGATATCAGACATCATGAAAAACGGCTTGAGGAGCTGATCGGGGAATATGAAAAAGAACTGTCTGGAGCAAAATCACTCAGGAAAGAGATAATTGCAAAGGCAAAGGATGAAGCTCAGGATCTCCTGAAAGAATCGAATCGTCTTATTGAGAATACAATCAGGCAGATCAGGGAATCGCAGGCAGAGAAAGAGAAGACCAGGGATGTTCGCAAACAACTTGATGAATTCAGGACAAACATAGTCGAAAGTGTCGTGCCACATGAATCTGTAGCAGAAAAGAAAATTTCTGAACTGGCTCAGAAAGCAAAGAAATTCAAGTCCAAAGAAAAAGCTGAAGTTTCCACAGAACCTCCAGAGCAGGAAAAATCCCTTAAGGCAGGTGATGCCGTAAGGATGATCGAGACCATGGCTGCCGGAGAGATAGTTGAGATAAAGGATAAGATGGTACAGATTGAAACAGGGAGCTTCAGGTTCTTTGTGTCTGCCGATAAGATTGAAAGGATCAGCAGGGCAGAGCTCAAAAAGAGCCTTAAATCGGGGCAGGCTTATACTGGAGGCGATCCTGCCGTGAACCAGCGAAAGCTTAATTTCAAGCCTGAGATAGATATCAGGGGAGTGAGGGGAGAGGAAGCAATAAGACAGGTACAGGATCTTATTGATAATGCATTAATGGTACAGCACAGGAATCTGAGGATACTTCATGGCAAGGGGAATGGCATTTTGCGGCAGCTGGTCAGGGAATACCTGGCTACCGTGGATGTGGTAAAATCATTCCGCGATGAACATGTAGAATTGGGCGGCTCGGGAATTACCGTTGTCGAGATGGATTTTTAATAAAGTTTTACAGTACCGTATGATGCCTCCACCCTGACGGTTGAAGATGGCGACTCATCTTTTCCGACGGTACCCGATACCTCGGTTGAGTTATTTTCTGTGATGCGTCTTGTATACTTGAAGTTCTCTTCATTGAATTTCAGTCCGCCGTAGGAGACTTTCCCATCCAGGTTGAAACTTGCTGATTCATCAATTGCAACCTTTACACCTGTATATCTTGAATTGATCTCAATTGATTCAAAGCTTGCAGGGACCCTGTCAACATTGAGGGAACTGTAGCTTCCGTCAAATTTTAATTTCTTTGTAAGTAATCCTATATTGACATCGGCATATCCGGTATCAAGTATAAAATTATTGATGCTTTCAATCCTGATGTTGTCATACCTGGTTTCACCGACAATTGAGCTTGCAGTACCGAAAACAAGCTTTGAATATTTGCTGTCAAGCAGAAGAGCCTGGCTTTTTGAAATTGTCACATTCCCGGCATACCTCACTACAATATCGAGCCATCCTGCTTCTTCAACTGAGGCTTTCCCGTAAGCAAGGTTCAGGGAGTTCAGAGGTTTTTCATTTCCCCTCGTTAGCTTTGCGGCCGACAGGTTGCCGTATTTAATGGTGAGATTTACCAGCCCGGTAAGATCATCAAGTTCTGTATTGCCATATTTGTTGGAAAGGGTAAGATCCATCCATACAGGCATCTTTACAGTATAATTGATCATGAATTTTCTTGTCTCACCGCTCCAGCCTGTGAAAGAAAATTTCTCATCAATGACTGTTTGGGCTGAAATCAAATCAGCGCTTTC
>JAPLDX010000005.1 GCA_026391215.1 Bacteroidia bacterium | reverse complement strand
ATCGGACGCGTGGCATTTGTCCTGCTTTATTTTACAAAAGAGATCTATAACACCAGGGTATTCGACCTGCCCATTTCACGAAAAGAAATTGCAGAGTATATTGGAATGAGCACAGCCAATGTAATAAGAACCCTTTCTGATTTTAAAAGGGAAGGGATCATAAAAGTTTTCGGTAAAACCATTGAAATAGTGGATATTGCCAAGCTTGAGATCCTGTCAAAAAGAGGATAACCAGGTATATGTCAGAATTCTACTGGCCCGGAATTTAAATAATCAGTTATGAAAAAAATATTCTTATTTCCCTGTATTTTCTGTTTTTCACTTTACTTAAATGCGCAGCCCATACAGCCTCAACAGCAGCAATCAAAAAAAGTCCCGGTATATACAGTTTCCGGAACGAGACATGGTGTCAGCTTTTTTCCGGAAACCAGGCTTGTGCATGTTCAGTATGAAACGGGCGACAGCCTTACATTCGACAGATATCATTCAGCAAATGTTATATACGACTGGCTTGAGAGGTGGGCAGAGAAATACCCCGATCTTGTTGACCTGTACGAAGTCGGAAAAAGCTTTGAGGGACGACCCATAATGCAGATAACGCTGACAAATAAGAAAACCGGCAAGGATACTGACAAACCGGCTGCATTTTTTGAAGGAGGCAGGCACAGCGGGGAGGTCACAGGTGCAGAGTGTGTCCTGTGGATGATAAAATATCTTCTTGAAAATTATGAGAATGATTCTGATGTGAAGCACCTGCTGGATACAAAAACTATTTACCTGAGGCCAATAAATAATCCTGACGGCCATAATCTTTATATGCATACGGCGCAAAGCAACAGAAGCACTGTTCGTCCTTACGATAACGATGATGACAATCTCCTTGATGAGGATGCTCCTGATGATCTTGACAGCAATGGCATTATTCTGACAATGAGATGGAAAGACGAAAAAAAGGGGAATCTCATCCCTGATCCGAAAGATTCTACTGACAGAATAATGAAAAGAGTTCCTGCGGGCAAGGGAATATATCTATCAGCTAATGAAGGAATTGACAACGACAACGACGGGCGGATAAATGAGGACGGTATTGGCGGTCTTGACCTGCACAGGAATTATCCTGAAAACTGGAGACCTGAAACCGAAGCAACAGGACGCGGAAATACTCAGCGGGGAGCAGGTGAATATCCCCTGAGCGAAACCGAAACCAGGGCAGTGGTAGCATTTCTTCTGGCTCACCCTAATGTGTACGTGGTAAATTCTATGGATACGAGTGTTCCAATGCATCTCAGGCCTCCTTCGACATCTCCTTCTTCAGAAAGAATGTACCCGGAGGATCTCAAATGGTATAAGCTTTTTGATGAATTGGGTAAAAAGATAACAGGATATGAGAAGGCCGGAGATGTTTATGACGATTATGGCGATGGGAGCCCGCTTTTTGGACACGGACCCGATTTCGGTTACTGGTACTTCGGAGCAATCTGGTACGGGGATGAAATATGGAACGGAGGAAGGAACAAAGATTATGACGGAGACGGAAATATTGATCAGATTGATAGGATCAGGTGGGATGACGAAGAAAATAACGGACAGGGATTTTTTGAATGGAAACCTGACAGGCATCCTGTCTACGGTGATATTGAAATAGGAGGATTTGATCCTAAATTCTTCTCCCAGAATCCCCCTTCAAAGCACCTTGAGCCATGGATAAGAAACCAGGCTCTCTTTGATATCGAAATGGCAAAACATCTCCCGGAGATTGCATGGGAAAATATTGAGGTGAAGAAAACCAGATCATATAAAGCCGATTCTGCCGATTACCAGCTTAAAGTGAGTTTCAGGAATACAGGGAAGCTTCCAACAGCACTGAAGCAGGCGCAACTTGTAAAGATCGTGACTGACGACAGGGTTGTGCTTGAACTGGACACAACAGGCATTTCTTCAGGAAAACAGAGGTACAAAGTACTTGAGGAGCCTCAACCGAAGAAGGAAAGAGAAATAAGGGGCGGTTTTTCAGATTTCGAGGAACCTTCACAAAGCAGGCCTGTATTTAAAACAGTCCCTTATACTGAAGGAGGTTCGGTTACTACTGCAGTTTTTAATATAAGGCTGTTTGGAAGAGATGAACTGAAAGGGAAAGCCAGCGTGCTATCGACAAGAGGAGGTGTCCTGAAAGACAAAGAATTTATAATCAGATAGGTCAGAAGAGTAATTATTTATATTTTTAAAATTCAATAAAATTTAAATCATGAAAATCAAAGAATACAATGTAACCGACATTCCCCGAAGAAGGTTTCTTGAGTTGAGCCTGAAGGGGGGATTGCTGATAGCAGCCACCCCGGCTTTGCTGACTCAGCTGGTTTCATGCCAGAAAGGATCCGGCGCCTCCTCCAGTCTGGATGTAGACAGGGATATGCTTGCCAGGGTCATTGCAAAAGCCCTTGAAAAAGGAGGCGATTTTGCTGACATATACCTGGAAAACCGTATTTCACGGCAGATAGTGATGGAGGAATCCAAATTCAAAAGCGGATTATACGGAATTAGCCAGGGAGCAGGCGTCAGGATTGTTTCAGGCAATAAAACAGGTTATGCATATACCGATGAGATTACTGAGGATAAGCTGATGAGAGCTGCCGAAGTGGCTTCATATGTTGCGCTGAACAGCACGCCTGTATCTCCTGTTAATATTACTGAAACAAAACGTCCTTCATTTGTTACGGTGGAACAACCGCTTGGAGAAATTGCTGATGAAAAAAGAATTGAAATTATTAAAAGAGCTGATCAGGCTGTAAAAGATTATGATCCGAGAATTAAAATGGCAATGATTGACTATAACGATGAAGTCAGAAGCAGGGTCATTGCAAACAGCGAGGGATTATATCTGAAAGATGAGCTTCCTCTTTTATTTTTCATTGTCCAGGCGATGAGTGATGACGGCAAAGCAAGACACATGGCCAGGGAAAGGCTTAGCAACCATTCGGGGTTTGAGATGTTTGAAAAAGTGACTCCCGAAACTATTGCCAGGAATGCAGCAAGAGAGGCGATTGCCATGCTTGCTGCAGAAGATGCTCCTGCCGGTATCATGGATGTTGTCATGCAGAACGGATGGGGGGGAGTGCTGGTTCATGAGGCCGTGGGACATCCTCTTGAAGCCGATAATATAGCAAAGGGGATAGGTGCATTTACAGGAAAAATGGGACAGAAAGTTGCCAGCGATTGCTTTACAATGGTTGACGACGGAACGCTTCCCAATTTCCGCGGAACGATAAATTATGACGATGAAGGCACGGAAGCCAAACGCAATGTGCTGATTGAGAACGGAATACTTAAAGGATTCATGACCGATATTCTCAGTGCAAAACAGCTTGGCATGGCAAGGACAGGGAACGGAAGGCGCGAATCATTCAGGTATATTCCGATCCCGAGAATGACAAATACTTTTATTGAAAAGGGGAATGACAATCCAGCCGACATTCTTTCTTCAACAAAGAAAGGTATATATGTACAGAGCCTAAGCGGTGGCAGTGTAAATCCTATAACCGGCGTATTTAATTTTACCTGCAGGGAATCATATCTTATTGAAAACGGAAAGAAAACCAAACCAATAAAAGGAGCAACACTTATCGGTTCCTGCATGGATGTCATTTCAAACATTGATGCTGTTGGAGATGACCTTGAATTTGGTCCAGGCATATGTGGAAAAGGCCAGGCTGCTGAAGTTTCAGCTGGCCAGCCTACTGTAAGGATAAGAGGAATAAATGTTGGAGGAAGCAAAGCGTAGTTTTAACGTCAACCGGAATAATCATGAAAAATATAGATTTAACTGAGAAACTTGTTAAAAGATGCATAAGCCTTGGCGCAGATGCTGCTGAGGTTTTTCTTGAGATAAACAGAAATCTGTCAATCAATGTTCTGAAATCTGAGATTGAAACCATTGAGGAAGCATCTTCCCAGGGAGTTGGTTTCAGGGTTTTTGTGGATGGCAAAATGGGATTTAGCCATTGCAATGATTTCAGCAGCAGGTCGCTTGATGATACAATTTCAAGAGCAGTAGCTTTTGCCCGGCTATCAACGCCGGATGAAAACAACATCCTGCCTGATGATAAGGGAATTACGTCAATAGAAGACCTTTATGATCCCGGGATTACTGCAGAACCTATGGACAAGAAGATCAAAATGGCTCTTGACCTGGAAAAGCTTGCCATGAAAGATCCGAGGATTACAAAAAGTGCGGGAGCAGGCTATGGAGAAGGTGAGTCTGAGATCTTTATCGGTAACTCAAACGGAGCAATAAAATCTTACAAATCATCAGGCTGCTTTATGGGCGTTGAAGTTGTTGCAGAAAAGGGCGACCAGAAAAATACAGGACGGGAAAGTTGTTCAAGAGTATTCTTTTCTGACCTGATCCCGCTGGAAGAAATCGCTGCTGTTGCCTCAAAGAAGGCCATTGAGCTTCTGGATCCTGTCATGATAAAGACGCAAAAGGCGGCTGTTGTTTTTGATCCCGATGTCTCCAGGGCACTCCTGGGAGGAATTATTTCCGCCATCAATGGTGAGCGTGTGCTGCAGGGGGCCAGCTTCCTGAAAGATTACCTTGGCAAACAATTTGCCTCATCGTTACTTACTATGACTGATGACGGAACATTGAATAAATGCCTTGGAAGCGCTCCGTTTGACGGAGAGGGAGTTCCTACAATCAAGAACATACTTGTCGAAAACGGCATTCTGAAAAGTTTCATTTACAATTCAAAAGCTGCAAAACGAGCAGGCGTGAAAAGCACTGGAAACGCTTCACGCGGAGGTTTCAGTTCTTTGCCAGGGATAGGAACTCACAATGTATATGTTTCGACAGGAAATTATTCCAGGAACGAAATAATTGCAGCTACTAAAAAAGGACTCCTTCTGGTGGAAGTAACTGGTTACGGAATAGATACTGTTAGCGGCAACTTCAGCGGAGGTGCAAGCGGACTCTGGATCGAAAACGGTGAATTTGTTCACCCTGTGAAGGGCGTAACCATCGCAGGCAAGGCATCAGATATCCTTAACGCAATCGATATGATGGGCAACGATCTGGATATGAACAGGGTAAATGCTGCACCAACATTCAGGGTAGCCGAAATGCAGATAGGAGGCAAATAATTGGAATAAATTCAAAATGTTTTACTTTTGTGGTCTCAAAAAATAAGAATATGGCAACAACTAAAAAACCAACCAGCATGGTAAACATAAAGAAAACTAAAGGAATAATTGCTATCCTTACCGGTGGTGGAGACGTGCCCGGACTAAACCCTGCAATACGCGCCGTAACAATCCGTGCAAACCGGGAAGGATACCAGGTGATAGGACTTAGAAGGG
>JAPLDX010000096.1 GCA_026391215.1 Bacteroidia bacterium | reverse complement strand
ATACACTGACTGGATTGTAAAATAGCCTATTATTACTTGTGAATGTTTACAAAAATAGCCCTCGGAAATCAGATCCGGGGGCTTAGTTTTTTGTGCTGATGAAATAAGAGGGGAGACTATTTGATTAGCAATAATCCTGTTTGCCGTAAATGGCAAATGGAAGCCCCCCATATCAAAAATACATATTCCCTGAAAAAAGGGCAGTTTCAAGTTATATTGTGCAATGGTTGTGCAAACAAACTACTAAAAAATAGCGAAGCCCCTGATTTACAGGGGCTAAGCGTTTCAATTGCGCGGTGTGGACGGGACTGGCTCCGCCGGACCCTTTCATCCTGAGGTTACCTGAGCAAGAGAAAACAAAAATGCTGCGCTGCAGCATTTGGCGTATTTTAGGGCTTTCACCTTATGCCTGCAAGCTGTCAGCGGTGAAGCCCTAAAATACTAAGGCCATCCCGCGATCGCGGGATGGCCTTTTGTTTTCTCTTGCGGTGTGGACGGGACTCGAACCCGCGACCCTCGGCGTGACAGGCCGATATTCTAACCAACTGAACTACCACACCATCATCTCAATGCTCTGGCCGATATTCTAATCCCGGGAACCCGGGAAACTACCGCGCCATAATTGCGAGGCAAAAATAAGCGAAATTTTCTTTATCCAAAATAAATAGAGTAAAAATTGCATAGTGAGCTATATCTCAAACCTGATCCTGCCGGCTGTCAATATAGTCTAAGACAATATCTTTCAGAATATTGGCGAATTTAATACCAGGGATTTCCTCTCTCTTAAAGTACCTTACATATTCTCCCTCAAGGAGAGTAATCTCTTCAACCGGCAAGCTGAACCTGCCCGAGAAAATATATTTCACATTTGGATATGCATCTCCTACAGAACATTCATATTTTCTGAAGAACCTGTAATCCTTAAGGTCGTAGTCAAGCTCTTCCTTTACTTCCCTCACAAGCGCTTCTTCCGGTGTTTCACCCTCCTCCACATGTCCGCCGAAGAGGTCCCAGTGAAGCGGAAATGGGATACCCGGCTTGTTGTCTCTCAGATAAAAGAGAAACTCTCCTTTATCACTTTCAAATATTATGGCAGCGATCTGTTTCATTGTTGGTGAAATTACTGTCTTTTCTGAGAAATCAGATCATGATTATATTTCAAATTTAAGGGATATTATTTTTTTTGTGTAATTTTATATACCGGGGCGGATGAAAGTCGGACAAAAGCACAATATCAGGTGGTAATTCAATATATTATGTATTATTTGCTTTTGGGACTGACCAAGCTTTGCTGTGAACAAGATAAAAGATAAAAGGGACCCAGGATCCGTGTGGTTGAATCCCGTCAGCGGTAATTTTAACCTGCCCGTTATGAGGAAGATCACATTAGCATTAGTACTTATCAATTTCTGTACAATAACTTATTCTCAGATCATTAAAGGGACTATTCAGGACCTATCTACGAATAATCCCATAAATTTTGCTGCAATCTATTTCAATGGAACATTTGTAGGTACTCATTCAGATCAAAATGGCAATTTTGAAATAGATATTTCAAAGAACAAATCAATGCCATTAATAATTAGTGCATTAGGATACTATTCTAATGCTGTACCTGATCTTTCATCCGGTAAATATTATAGAATATACCTGAAACCCAAGATATTTGAATTAAATGATGTTGTCATAAGTACTAAGGGCAATGCAAAAATAAGAAGAGAGAGAAAGGCTAATATTAAAATTTTTAGAGAGGTTTTTATCGGGAAGACTTCGAATGCTCAAAAATGCGAAATAATAAATGAAAATGACTTAATGTTTAAATACAGCTCTTTTGGCGATACAATCACTGCTTTTTCTTTGAAACCTCTCTTAATTGAGAATAAGGCATTAGGGTATAAAATTTCTTATTACCTGGATATGTTTGAATATTCAGCACAGACAGATTACTTTTATTTTTATGGGAATATTATGTTCCTTGAGGATTCAATAACCCGGGAAAAACGCACTCAGAGGTTTGAAGGAAGAAGAGAAATCGCATTTTTGGGTTCGAGAATGCACTTTTTCAGAACGCTCTGGGAAAATGACTTGGATTTATCGGGATATTCCGTTTTAGATAATAAAAAAAATAAACTTTGCTATGACGATCTTGTAATTCAAACAGATAGCCTTTCAAAATACCTTAAGAATAAGGGGTCTCTGGAAATTTCCTACAGCAAGAAAATTCCTGTAACCCATATTATTTTTACTCAAGACAGTGTCTACTTTAATAAGAATGGAATTTTTGATGGAATTGGATTAAGATGGGATGGGGAGATGGCGAATCAACGCATTGCGGACCAGCTCCCATATGAATATTCTTTTAAGAAAAATAACCGCTAACAGCGCCAATAAAATAAATAGGCTTGTCTGCTAACTTCATTACCTGACCGTTAGCTTTTATTTTGTACATTCTATCCTGACTGAAAATTTCCTGGGTTTAGTTATCTTTTAAACATACATTCGCTATCATGACAGCATCTGAGCTTAGAACACTTTTAATTCACCGGATCTCTGAAATAAACGACATATCGTTTCTCAAGGCATTAAAAACAATCCTTGATACAAAAACTGAATCTGGTGTCATCCAGCTGACTCCCAATCAACTTGATGACATTATTACTTCAAAAAAAGAAATTCAGCAAGGTATGTTTCTTGAAAATAGTGTCCTGGATAAAGAAGTAAGACAATGGCTAAGAGCAAGATAATTTGGTCAAACAGGGCTAAGAAAAGACTTTATGGTATCCTCGAGTTCCATATCGAGAGAAATAAAAGCAAAACCTGTTCAATTAATTTATATCGTTTACTTCACAGAGAAGTAAAAATAATAATTAAATTCCCTGAAATAGGACTCAAAACAACAAAAGATGACATCAGGGGATTGATAATAGATGATTTTATTATATACTACGAAATTACCAGGGATAAGATAGTAATCCATACAATCTGGGATACCAGACAATATCCTGACAGTAAGATCACTAAATAAAATCTAAACCTGACACGGTCAATGCTAAAATAAATTAGTAAAAGATCTCTTATGAAGAAGCTGGTTTTATTAGTACTGCTGGTTAATCACTTTTTAGTTGCTTATAATCAAATTATAAAAGGGACTATTCTGGATAAGGAAACAGAAGATAAGATAGCTTATGCAACTGTTTATTTTAATGGAACATTTGTTGGAACCTATTCGGATCAAAATGGGAACTTTCAGATTGATGTATCAAAAAATGCTTCCATGCCGCTATCAATTAGCGCAGTAGGTTATAATTCATCTACCGTAAATAGCTTTTCAAGTAATAATCCACTTATAATATATTTAACGCGTAAAGTATATAATCTTAGTGAGGTTGTCATCAATGCCAAATCACTCGCTCGTGAGAGGAGATCAAATCTTGAACTTTTCAAGAATGTATTTCTTGGAACAACCTCAATTGCCCATTGGTGCAAGATAATTAATGAAAACGATATTACTTTCAATTATAAATCTGACAAAGACACATTGAAAGCATTTGCTTCTAAACCGCTTCAAATTGAAAATAGAGCTCTGGGATATAAAATCACATATTTTCTGGATAAATTTGAGTATGATAGAAAGGAGAAGACTTTCTTTTTCAAAGGGAATATTGTTTTCAACGAAGATATGACCACTGAAGAGATTCGAAAACAATCTTATGAACGACATAGAAGAAATGCCTACATGGGATCAAGAATGCACTTTTTCAGAGAATTATGGGCAGATAATCTGAATGCCACCGGATTTGTTGTACAAAATTCCTCGGAAGAAAGCCTGAACTATGAGAAAATAGTATTGGAAGAGAATGACCATAAGAGGTATCTATCTTACAGGGAAAATTTAATTATTACTTACTATTCAAAGGATGTTAAAAGTTACATTATATTTCTTAAAGACCGCGTTTTCTTTGATGGTTCTGGATATTTTGATGCATCCGGGATAAGCTGGGAAGGTCAGATGATAACTCAGCGAATTGGGGATTTACTTCCATATGAATATGTTTTAATAACTAAATAACAAGCCACTGACAACGGCATGAAATATTTACTAAGGGAAATAACAATCAGAAAGAAAAATATCTGCCGATGAAGTACTTAATAATTGTTACTCTGCTGTTTTTATATTCTTTAAGTATTGAAGCAGACATAGCCCCTTCTCCAATTCAAGCAACAGGGATATCGATGACTGAACCTGCAGAGATAAAAATGACTTATGAGAAGGTTGTTGTGGATTTAACCATTGATAGTTCATTTGTTCACTGTTTCTTCAGACTGCATAACAAAGGGAAAGCTCAAAAAATTCAAATTGGTTACCCAAATATGAACTATTATTCTAATGGTTATAATAGCTTGAAATTTAATCCAATTAATGTATATGAGAATGGGGAAAAAATAAACAATATTGTTTTTTTTACTCCTGATTCTATAAACTTAGCCATTATCGATAATAATAAAAAACCCTGGTATTTATGGGATACATATTTCGACGAGAATGAAATAAAAGTGATTGTTGTTTCATACTCACTACCTCATGGATTAGTTAAGAACAATCTTTATTCTAAGTTTGATTATTTGCTTAGTACCGGATCTGGCTGGTATGGAACAATTGATACAGCTGAGATAATTGTCAATTTAAAGAATATTGATAAAGAGTTATTATTAAAAGTTACTCCCGACAACTTTACTGAATCTGAAAATCAAATAGTCTGGAAATATAACGATCTGGAACCTGATTTAAAAAATAATATCTCAATAAAGTATGAAGAGGCTAAAGGGACTTACCAGCAGCGTCTTGCTCAAATTAATCCTCCCGTTTATATATTAGATGAAAAAGAAATACTAAGCAATGACATCCGTGATAAAAACAGTCTTGAAAATCTTGATTGGATTGAAATTGCATGGTTAGAAATTCTTAGAGATAAAGAATTGATTAAAGAGAAATTTCCAAAATCGGATGCCACAAATGGTATTGTTTTAATCTATTCTAAACAATTTGTGATAAAAAAATTAACAGATATAGTTCATTCCAGAATAAAAGGGAAAATGAGCGAAATTAGTTATAGTACAACTTCAGATTTTGAGAATAAGTACTTACTTGTTATAAATAAAAAAACAATAGAAAAGGGAGTTGCATTTTACAAGGAAATCTTAGAAATAAATGAACAAAGGATAATTGACATTAAAATAAGTAATCGTATAAACAACATTTTCACGATTAATATAAAACTAAAAGAATAACCGCCGCCTGACACGATCAATAAAGTAAATCAGGTTTCCTTAGTTTTTGCACCACTTCTAAAATAGAATCATATGAAAAAAGTATCACTAATCATCCTGGCCTTTTGCATACTTATCTCCTGTAAAAAGGAAGATAAAATTCCCACTCAGCTATTAGTAAATACTGATTTGGAATCAGTAAATATGTCAGTCTGGTTCAGTAATGGAACCAGCAGTGGTTTTAATGCATCTCGGACTAATGAGGATTCATTTTCGACATCTTATTCTTTAAAAATAGACAGAACGACTCTTGATTATGCAAATTACTGGTACTGGGGACAATTATATGAAGGCGAAATGCCATTTGGTGAGGATTTGACTCTGACTGCAAGAATAAAAGGTGTTAATCTATCTGGAAATGGAATATCCATTGCAATCAGGGCTGATGCGGATAGCACTTATCAATTTGTGACAACTCAGGATATGGGTTATATCAGCGGCACTTTTGATTGGGCTGAATACAGTGTTGTCCTTTCAGACTTGTCTGTTAATACTAATAAAATATATGTCTTTTTAGTATATCTTAATAGTACTACTGGTACGGTATTTTTTGATGATATTACATTGACACATAAATGATTATGAAAAAGCCTTCGGTCAACTCTGACAATAAAGTGAATAAACTAAGATTGGATCATGAACTCCCATTATCGATAGTTAAATGGGGATGGAAATATCATCATATAGGAATTCCCACGAAAAAGAAAATACCCGGGGAAACCTATTTAGCAAAATTTAAATTTTATGTCTCCGGCTTTAATACCAGCCCTTTTGGAATTGAATGGATGAGATTTGAAAAAGAGAGTCCTGTCAGTAAATTGATCCGGACGGTTCCACACATTGCGTTTGAAGTCAAGAATATAGAACACGAACTTGCCAGCCATGATTTTAAAGTGATTTCAGAACCAGCATCAAATTTTGAGGGAATAAGAGTAACGATGATTGAACATAATGGCGCTCCGATTGAACTTATTGAATTTGAAATAAACAAATAACTCACCTTATGAAAATATTCGTAATTGGAGGAACCGGATTAGTAGGAAGTTATTTGCTTCCGAGATTAATCGAAAACGGGAATGAAGTATATGTTCTGACCCGCTCTGCAGACAAAATCGAAAGAATAAAGAAATCAGGCGCTTTTGGCATTTTAGGTGATATAAGAAATCCACAAGATTTTAAGAAGAATTTGCCAGACAGGCTGGATATAATTGTGCTGCTCGCTATGCCAGGTGTCAAACCCGGGCATAGGATGACTAAGAAGCGTAAAGAAGAATTGAGAAAAGAAACAAATGATTTTTTTCGCAATTCCATGGATCTGGCAGTTCACTTTAATATCCCGATAATTTTACCTTCAGGAACAAGCTTCAAGACAACAGGTGATGAAATAGCAGATGAAACATGGCCAATATTAAGGATCGGGCTGACTGAAATTGGAAAGGATACTGATGAAATGGTTAATCAGGCTATAAAGTCCGGAAAACCTGAGGTCGTACAACTTCTGTATGGGAAAATATATGGTAATGGCGGACTCTTCCGTTTTATGTACAATATGATGGAGAAAGGTCGCAGCAGTGTTATTGGCAAGGGTGATAATTGTATTCCAAACATATATGCAGGCGATGCTGCATCCGCAATAATTAAAGCCATTGAGAAGCTGCCAATTGGCGAAAAGTTCATTATTGCAGACGATACAGCGGTAAGCCAGAAGGATTTCACATTCTATATGGCTGAATTAATGAACAAAAAGCAACCCGGACATATTCCCGCATTTATTATGAAACTTGTATTAGGAAAAGACTTCTATGAAGTAATTCGAATGGATTGTAAGGTTTCAAATGCAAAAGCAAAAAGAATGTTGGACTGGAAACCGGAATATCCGTCGTATAAAGAAGGATTGATCGCGGCCATAAAAGAAATTAAAGAAAACAATCATATTGTTGATGCACCCTGACTATTAGAAATGCATTAAATAGTCTTACTGACTGGAATATTTACTTACTTTAACAAATGAAGTATAAAATATTATTGACTCTTGCTCTGTCCCTGATTATAAACATTTGCTCCGGGCAGCAAAGTTCTGCATGGGATAAATGGAATTGGCTAATTGGGGACTGGAGTGGTGAAGGATCAGGAAAACCGGGATCAGGAGGTGGAACATTTTCATTCTCTCTTGATCTTGACAGCAAAGTTCTTATAAGAAAAAGCCATTCTGAATATCCTTCAACTGAAGGCAAATCCACGGTGGTTCACGAAGACTTAATGATAGTATATTTGGATTCTACAGACAGCCCAAACAAGGCTATCTACTTTGATAATGAAGGGCATACAATAAATTATACAATCTCTTATTCGGATAAGGAAATCGTATTGACCAGTGATAAAGCCCCAAACAGACCTGTTTTTCGTCTTGTCTATAAATTGATTGACACTGAAACGGTTAATACAAGGTTTGAGTTTTCTCAGGACGGAGAAAAATTTTCACCCTATATTGAGGGAATAAGTAAAAAGATTAACCTTTAAAACTTAAATATTATGAGTATGTTTTGTAACCAATGTCAGGAAACAGCAAAAAATACCGGCTGTACAATTAATGGAGTCTGCGGTAAAAAAGAAGAAATCGCTAATATTCAGGATTTATTGGTTTTTGCCTGTCAGGGACTTGCATTTACAACCATCGAAGCCCGAAAAAAAGGGCTTGTTACAAATGCCGAAAGCAAGCATATTACAAATTGCCTGTTTATGACCATCACTAATGCCAATTTTGATGATAAAGCAATAATTCAGGCAATAAAGGATTGTAATGGCTTTCGGGATAATTTGAAGAATAAGGTTCCGATCAGCGAAAAGCATGACTCAATTTCCTGGAATGGAGCAGACATTTCAGAGTTTTATGAAAAAGCTAAACATGTAAGCACATTATTCTATGACACCAATGAAGATATCCGTGCATTAAAGCAATATGCCTTATTTGGCATTAAGGGAATGGCTGCATACGCTGAGCACGCTTTTAATCTTGGTTTTGAGCAACAGGATATCTATGACTTTATGGAAGAGACTCTTGTAATGATCACCAAACCGATGGATTTAAATAGTATGCTGGACTGGGTTATGAGGACTGGTGAAAATGGGGTAAAAGTCATGGCATTACTTGACAAAGCGAACACGTCAACATTTGGCAATCCTGAAATTTCAAAAGTTAATATCGGAGTCGGTAAAAAACCCGGCATTCTCGTCAGCGGTCATGATCTGAAAGATCTGGAACAGCTTTTAATCCAAACTGAAGGAAAAGGAATTGACGTTTACACGCATTCCGAGATGCTGCCGTCACATGCCTATCCTTCATTGAAAAAGTATAAGCATCTTGTTGGTAATTATGGCAATGCATGGCACCGGCAGCTGGAAGAATTTGAAACTTTTAATGGCCCTGTCCTTTTTACAACAAACTGTCTAGTCCCGCCGCGAAAGGCAACAACCTATAATGGAAGGATATTCACGACAGGTGCTACCGGAATGCCTGGATGGAAACGCATTGACAGGAAGCTGGCAAACGGCCAAAAAGATTTTTCGGAAATTATAGAAATTGCTATTAAATGTCAACCTCCGACTGAAATTGAAAATGGTGAAATTACAATCGGCTTTGCGCATAATCAGGTTTTATCACTTGCTGATAAAATTCTGGAAGCTGTGAACTCTGGTGCGATAAAAAGGCTTGTTGTAATGTCGGGTTGCGATGCACGTCAAAAAAGCCGCGAATACTACACTGAATTTGCGAAACAACTCCCCAAAGACACTGTAATCCTGACTTCGGGATGTGCAAAATACCGCTACAACAAATTGAATTTAGGAGACATAAATGGCATTCCAAGAGTGCTGGACGCAGGACAGTGCAATGATTCATATTCATGGGCATTCGTTGCGCTTAAGCTGAAAGAGGTTCTCAACCTGGACGATATCAATAAATTACCGATCGTTTTCAATATTGCCTGGTATGAACAAAAAGCAATAATTGTTCATCTTTCGTTATTGTATCTTGGAATCAGGAATACACATATTGGTCCTACCCTGCCTGGTTTTATGACACCTAATGTTCTTAAGGTTGTTCAGGAAAAGTTTGGGGTGCAAACTATCACAACAGTAGAAGAAGATATGAAAATTTTTGGACTTTGCTAAAACTATCGTAAATGGGAAATGTTTTTTTAACCTGTTACCTGACTGTTCTGGCACAGGCAGTCTACGTTGACAGCAATATTGGAAATGATAAAAATCCGGGGACCAAAGAAGCCCCGGTTTTTTCGATTGATAAAGCTGCAGAAATTATCAGAAGCCGGGATAATAATATCTATATCATGAAAATAAATCCCGGCACCTATATCCTGGAAAATCATGTGTCAGTCACAACAGAAAAAGATATGACTGATAAACGTATAATAATAGAAGCCAGCGTTTTACCTGACGATAAATCATGGACACCGGAACAAATGCCAGTAATCGCAAGCAAGGCGAAAAAAGGACAAATACCGGACAGTTATCATTTTGTTGTAAGTTTCTTAATCGATGAAAGTCACGTTACAATCAGAGGTATTAAATTTCACGGTTATTTCTATCCCAATACAAGATATTTTCCGATTGCAAGATTTGACAAAACAAAAACGGATTTAACAGTGGAGCAATGCATGTTTGTAGGAGATGAAAATGTTTCTCAGATCCAGGCAGGGATCATTGCTCATGGCAATGAAATTAACATCGATCACTGTGTCTTTTATAAATTGAGGAATACCGTAGTATTTTTTCAGGATTCGGGAGATGGAATAAAGACCGGGAACGGTATAACAAACTCTATAATTTATGGAGCAAGACAAGGAGTTTGGACAGCATGGCCTGATAAGGATTTTAAATTTGAGAATAATGTTGTTTCGAATTGCATACATGTTTGGGTTAAAAACTATTTCAATACAACAAAATCCTATTCTATAGATAATTGTATAATAGTAAACAATCAGTATTACAAGGTTATTTCGGATAGCACAGGCGCTTTGGTCCCCGGGGAATTTGAATTAAAGGAGAAAAACGTTACAAAAGAAGGTGAAATTTCATTGAGATTGATAGAGAATATTGATCAACCGCTACCAATTGATTATCTGCATACTATTCCAGGCTCGCTAGGTTATGATATTGGGGCCGGCTTATTTAAGAACAGCGGAAAAACCTTGCCATGATATGGAAAATGAATTAAGACCTTTTTGGAACAGGTTTTTTAATTATAACTGGAAATTTGGACTTTTCTTAATACTTATTATCCTTATTCCACGGTTTATATTGGAACTGAATGAGAATTCGTATTAAAATATGTTGTATCAAAAGTATTGAAGAGGCAAAAACTGCTATTCAATTTGGTGCTGATGCAATCGGACTTGTCGCAAAAATGCCAAGCGGTCCCGGACCGATCCCTGACGAATTAATAAAACTAATCTCAAAATCGGTTCCCCCGCTTATCGGGACCTTCCTGCTGACAAGTGAAACATCTGCCGGGGAAATCATTAAACATCATTACAGAACCGGAACCAATACAATTCAAATTGTTGATCTGCTTTCACATGGAACCTATTCTCAAATCAAAGAAGCTTTACCATATGTCAAAATTGTTCAGGTAATTCATGTAATGGATTCAGGGTCCGTTGACCTGGCTATTAAACTCTCGGAAAGCGTTGATGCATTATTGCTTGATAGTGGGAATCCCAATCTGAAAATAAAAGAGTTGGGAGGAACTGGCAGAGTCCATGACTGGACTCTCAGCAGACAGATAAGGGATAATTCAAAATGCCCGGTTATTCTTGCCGGTGGTTTGAAACCCGAAAACGTCAGACAGGCAATTGAAGAAGTACAACCCTTTGCAATAGATGTTTGCAGCGGCGTCAGAACCAATGGCTTGCTGGATAAAGAAAAGCTGGGCAGCTTCGTTAAAAATGCACTGAAATGAAAAAAACTGCAATTCTGTTTGCTGTTTTATTATTGACATTTAATACGATTGTCATTAGTCAGACGACTCAAAAACCTGATTCAATTCAAACTGTTGAAAAAGCAAAATACCTGAAAGAGGATCTGACTAAATTCCTTTCTAAAAATGTTGCATATCCCAATGAGGCTATGAGGAGTAATATTCAAGGTGACGTAGTTTTATCATTCACCATTACTAAAAATGGCAAATTGGATAGCTTGACTATTTTAAAATCACCTGATTTCTCATTTTCAACCAGCACAATTGTTGCATTTGATCGATTGTATGAACAATGGAGTCCTTCCAGAATAAACGACAGACCAGTTGACAAGAAATATTTTATAATAATCAGGTTCAGGATTTACATAAATACTCAACCACCTGATAATAAGAGTAAAACTTCTGTGTATATTAAAAAACAGAAGTTTGAAAAAGCGCTTAAGCTTCTTAATAATGCAATAAAGGATAATCAATATGACTTTGAATTATTCGAATCACGATCCCAAGTCAAAGAAATCCTGGGTGATACAGAGGGATCCAAACAGGACCAAATAGCTTCAGATAATTTAAATAATGAAGTTATGACTGTAGTTGACATAAATGCAATCGGTATTACGAGAACTGTAGTAGTAAAAGAAGAGATAGTTGTAATGCCTCGTTAATATTTTTAAATAGACATTGCAAACATGAATATAAAATTGATTCTGATTATTGCCTTTTCAATTCTCTATGGATTATTTGAGATATTCATGAGCAGAAGACTGCGAAATAAAAGGAATATCTCGAAATCCGGAGACAAAGGGAGTATTTGGGCGCTTATTGTTTCAATATCGATAGGCTATTGGCTCTCTTTTCTTATAGCTTCAACCAGAATAGGAAGGATTTATCATTGGAACACTTTTTTTGTTATTGGATCAATCCTGGAAATTATCGGGTTAATTATAAGAGTTACCTCTATTTTGACTCTTAAACAACAATTCACATATTCCGTGACTAAGATTGAAAATCATGAGTTAATTGAGACAGGATTATATAAAAACATTAGGCACCCTGGATATTTGGGACAACTGATTATTTTTCTCGGGATTTCTACCTCATTATCAAACTGGCTGGCTGTTTTACTTATGATGATTCCGGTTTTATCAGGATATCTCATTCGTATGAACGTTGAGGAAAAATTTATGATTGAGCAGATAGGACAAAAATATATTGATTATCAAAAACGAACTAAGAGACTGATTCCTATGCTATATTAAAATAGCAATTATAAGATTTTCTATCTTTAGCATCTCAAATCCGAATTCTTCATCGTGATAATGGATCAGTTCAGAATTTGTTACATCTGCACAAGTCAAAAATGAGACAAATAATTATCATAGGAGTTGCAATTATATTGTTATCAGGATGCAAGAATCTATCTGGTAAAGAAGGTAAAGATGATTCTATTGCTGATAGTATTGCCTTGCCCAAAAATGCTGTTCCTATCGTATATGTCGATTATATATATATAAAAGGGAATGTTGATAGTGTTCAGGGAAATTTTTTACTTGATACAGGTGGCGATAATCTATATATTGATAGTATCTTTCATAATACCAATAACTTCAAATATAATAATTCTTACCAAACCAAAATATATGGAATAGGAAATGCATTTCAAAAAATTACTATAATTAAAGATAGTGTCAGTTTTACTTTTGGAAATTTCATCTATCGAACATCCCTTGTGCCAGTTCTTAAGCTAAAACCAGTAGGCGGTGATTATATTGACGGACTGATCGGAACAAGATATTTTCTGCAAAGTGTTCTGGAAATTAACTATGCAAAAGAATATATTAACATCTTTAAAACTATTGATTCTACCGATATTTCTGATTATCAAATTGTTCCGATGGGGAAACATGGTCATAACTTTTATGTCCCGCTTATTGTAAAAATCAATGATTCAACAACAATTACAGGAAATTTTCATATTGATACAGGGACTCCGTTCAGTACTTTTACAAGTTATGTCGCAAAAACATATAATTTGACTGACAAAATTGAACGCAAAGTCCGTTATTATACCAAGTATGGCGGAGTTGGCGGTGAATCATCGGGTTATGATTTTATAGCTGATTCTGTGCAGATTTCTGATTATCGTCTGGAAAATGTTAATATGTCATATAGTGCAGATTGGTCCGGGGTACTGGCAAGTGAAGGATATTCGGGAATACTGGGAAGTAATATCCTGGATCGCTTTGATATAATATTTGATTTCAGAAACAGTAATCTTTATTTAAAGCCAAACAAAAAATTTAATGAACCATATATTTTTGACAGACTTGGATTTTCTTATGTAGATAGGTGTAAAACTATGGGAGGATGGATAGTAGCGAGTTTAACTGAAAATAGCGCTGCTGAAAAGCAAGGATTAAGAATAGATGATAAAATTATTTCAGTTAATAATACTCCTGTTGAAGAAATACCGTATGAAACCCAGGAAGCCTTCTTTAAGAAAACAGATCAGGCAAAATTTGTCGTTATAAGAGCAGATAGTTTAAAAACCATAGAATTTGGATTAGCACCATTATTATAGTCTAAGAGATATCATGAACTTCGATCCTAAAGTTAGTGGTGAAGATTTTAACAAATTGACTGTTGGAGAACTTGGAAAACTGTTTCCAATTAAACTGGTTGACCATAATCCTGTTTGGAGAGAAAGATTTCTTGTAGAACAACATAATATTCTTCAAGCATCAGGAACAGACACAATTTTACGAATAGAACATATCGGAAGTACTGCTATGCCCGGGATTTGCGCAAAGCCAATAATTGACATCTTAATTGAGATCAAGAATGAAACAGACCTTGATTCACTTTTAAGCAATCTGCATAAGATTAAATATCAGTATATTCCAAAACCCGAAAATCCCCCGCCTCACATCATGCTAGCCAAAGGATATTCAAGAACTGATAATTCTGAGCAGAAATTTCACATTCATGTGAGGTATTCCGGTGACTGGGATGAAATCGTGTTCCGCGACTATTTGATTGCCAACGCTAAAACAGCTATTGAATATGCAGCTCTGAAAATGAAACTGGCAATTAAATATGAAAATGACAGAGAAAAATATACTGAAGGGAAAACTGCTTTCGTTAAACAAGTTATTAAACTGGCAAGATCCTGAATAGATTTACACCTAGTTTAATCGAAAAAGAAATCTTACTGCTTAACAATCATGACATTAAAAGATTTAGGACTTACTGACGATATAATAACCTATCTGAAGGAAAACAACCTGTCAGAGTTCTCACTTGGAAGAATAATCCAGGAACATCGTGAGAGATATATCGTTTCAACAGGTGATAAAGAACTTGAGGCAGAAATAACAGGAAATCTAAGATTTTCTGCCCTCTCAAGAGCCGACTTCCCTGCTGTTGGAGACTGGGTCAACATTACAAAGTATGATTCAGATTTTGCAATTATTCATAAAATTCTGCCCC
The DNA here is from genome assembly GCA_026391215.1 of Bacteroidia bacterium. Lineage (GTDB taxonomy): Bacteria > Bacteroidota > Bacteroidia > Bacteroidales > VadinHA17 > LD21. The sequence continues at coordinate 15,222 of JAPLDX010000096.1, read as the reverse complement.
GCAAGTCAATACTTGAACGGCAATCTGTCGGACAATATGGAGAAAAACAGATAATCTCAACAAATATTGATGTTGCTTTTATTATCCAATCTATCGATAATAATTTCAGCATCAACAGATTGGAAAGATATTTATCTATCTGTTATTCAGCTAACATTGAACCTGTTTTAGTTATAAGCAAGATTGACCTTTCCACCGAAAACATCATTAATGACTCTATAAAAAAACTTAAAACAAGGGAAAAAGAAATAAAATATATTCTTCTAAGCAACGTGACAGGACAAGGACTTGATCAAATCCTTGACGCTCTCCAGAAAGGCAAAACATATTGTGTCGTAGGATCTTCCGGAGTAGGAAAATCAACCCTTATAAATAACTTATTGAAAAAGGATATTCTGAAAACCGGACATATTAGTACAAGTACAAACAAGGGACGGCATATAACGGATCACAGGGAGCTGTTTATCCTGGAAAATGGCGGAATCATAATTGATACTCCGGGAATGAGAGAGCTTGGTATAACTGATAATATTGAAGGCATCAAAACAACATTTCAGGAGATATACAGCTTATCATTAAAATGCAAATTTCCGGATTGCCAGCACATTAATGAAAAAGGTTGCGCTGTAATGGAAGCTCTGAATAAGGGAACAATAGATATTGATTCACTTGACAATTTTAAAAGACTGCAGAAAGAACAACGGAGATTCCAGACTACTGTTGCTGAAAAACATAAAAAAGACAGGGAATTTGGGAAGATGATCAAAAACTATAAGAAAGATATGAAGAAAAATAAGTACTAATTATAACACTGATAATTCTCCTGTTGCCAGATGACTTCTGCTTTACGATTTGAAAACACCTATAGCAATCTGGCACGTGCTTATTCCTATTCTAAGCTGGAATCCCCAAATACATATTATCAGGCGTACAGAGATCTGCCGAAAATAATTTCTTTGCACAGTGGATGATTTTTGTATTGGGCAAGGCAGCAAACTAAAAACCAGGAAACTTAAATAAGAAATAATATTGAAACACAGGCTTAATTCAGCAAAGTGTGATACTATTTTACTTGAAGGTTTAGATTGAAATTATGAATACAATATTAGCATATTGCGGTCTGGTATGTGACAGTTGCCCTATTCACCTGGCAACACTTGAAACAAATATTACTAAACAGGTTGAAATGAGAGTTATGATTGCTGAAGAACTTTCTAAAATCTATGGAACAACACCCAAGCCTGAGATAATTACTGACTGCGATGGATGCAAAGTCAGTAAGGGAAGATTGTTCACAGGATGCGCCGATTGTGAGATCAGAAAATGTGCTATCCTGAAAAACATGACAAATTGCGCATATTGCAGTGATTATGCATGTGATAACCTTAAGAAGCACTTTGCTATAGATCCTGATGCTCAAAACAGATTAGAAGAAGTACGCAAAAATGAAAACAACTGACTGTAACAAAATCTATCAGTCTTTATTACCACATCGGGATGAGAAATGTGTTTGTCGGAGCATTCTGCGCTGTAGCTTTATTCCTGTTATTCAATAAAGGATACGATAAATAGGATAACCGGGCAGCAAAAATGTTTGCAGGATGGAGAGGGAAGCTTATATTTACATATAATTAAAACTATAATACATATGGCAGAAAAGAATCTTGTATATCGCGGAAAATCGAAAGATGTATTTAACATAACAGAAGGAGCTTATGCTGGAAAGTACCGGTTTGTCTTTACAGACAGAGCGACTGGCTATATTGAAAACGGGAAAATTGTCTTTGATCCCGGATACGATACCGTTGTAGGCGATATACCCGGTAAGGGTGCTGTTGCCTGCAGGTTTGCCACACATTTCTTTAAACTGTTGAAAGAGAAGGGTATTCCATCTCATTACATCGATACGATCAAGGATAATGAGATGATTGTGGAACCTGCCATACCTCTGTCCATGGCAGTGGAATCACCCGAATTTCCAGGCTCCGCACCACTGTCGAATCTTGAATTTACCTGGAGGAATAACGCAACTGGCAGTTTCTGGAGAAGATACCCTTTTGTGAAACCCTGCAAGAATCTTCACAAAGTGGTTGAAGTATGGACAAAGGGAGATAGTGACATCCTAATTACCATGGAAGCACTGGAAGCAACAGGAGCCATGAGTAAAGATGAAATAGCGCAGAGCGTAGAGCTGGTAAAGAACATTGCCGAAATCGTTTCCAACGAGTTTACATCAAAGAATCTCCATGTAATTGATGGCAAGTTCGAATTAGGCAGGCTGAAATACGGGGACGGGAAAATTGTCCTTATTGACGAAATTTCCCCTGATGTATTGCGCGTATGCAAGGGATATTATCCTGATAAGAATGGCGACTGCGACCTCTATAAACAATGTACGGTAACTAAATTCGCTGACGGCAAGAAAACGATTAAAAACAGAAACCAGGTTTCGGCCGCTGATTTTGTAAATATCTTCCTTTGATAATTAAGAACAAATTAGATAAAACATTTGGCCCTTTCGGATCTTCTACTGGCTTCTTTATTTTCCTGGGAGGACTAATAGCAACATTTTATTCCTGGTTTGGCCTGGTTATAGCTGTCGTTGGAGCTTTCGCTTCTTTTTCTACGACCAGCTCCATCATTGACAGCGACAATAAGAAGATCAAGTTCTCCGACAACTTCTTCGGGATCATCCCTGTCGGTAAATGGATTGATATAAAGCCTGACATGAAATTAGGATTAGAACAACATCACAGAGGATTTATGGGATATATCCGGGGTACCCAGCCAGTCAGTATTCACTATAAAGATATCAGGATCTATTTATATAGCTCTGACAATAAGCAAATTATGCCTGTAATAAAATGTAATTCATACCAATCTTGCGTGAAAGAACTTAATACCCTGAGCTCTCAGCTTGGATTGGCAATAATCCGGATCAGTTTTATGCGTCCACAGAGTTAGCTGTCTGAAATGTAAGTTTGAATTAAATTAGAAATATTCATGAGAGCAACAAGAACTCCAGATAATGTTGACGAGTACATAGCACAATTTCCAGATCATATTCAAATTAAGCTTAGGGAGATCAGAACCACAATAAAAAAAGCTGCACCTGATGCCGAAGAAAAGATCAGCTATCAGATGCCCGCTTTCACGCTGAAAGGTATTCTGGTATATTTTGCGGCGCAGACTAATCACATTGGTTTTTACCCGACATCATCAGGGATCAAGGCATTTCAAAAAGAGCTGGCAGGTTATAAGACCGGAAAAGGTTCAATCCAGTTTCTGTCTGATAAACCTCTCCCGCTTAGCCTCATATCTAAAATTGTAAAATTCAGGATTAAAGAGAATCTTGAAAAGGCAAAAGCAGGTAGGTGAAAGAAGGGATAATTTTATGTCAGGCTGGAATTAAAAAAGGTATGATTTAAAGCAGATAAAAGAAAAAATCCATTTATTTATTTAGCATATGATTTATAGGGAGATTTATGATCATTGAGCAGACTTTAAATTTGCTTAACAGCTGGTATGGGGACAGGATAGAAAATCTTACAATTGCTGATGTCAGGATAGGAATCTCCATGACTGCCGTAAGGCTTTCTGACGGCAGCTGCGGGGTATCATCCACTTATACTGATAATCATCAGTATTGTAAAAAACCCATGCGGGATTACGGCGACTTTACGCCGCTAAAAATCAGAGGACAAAGAGTCTATAGCCTGTTTGAAACAGAAAAAAAATCCGGTACGATAACTACTTTAAAAATTGCCTGTCTGAATGCAATTTCATCCAAAATCATTTCATCCGGTAATTATAAAATTCTGGAAAACAGTGACCCGATTGATCTTTTGGATCTGGACAAAAAGAAAACTATTACTATCGTCGGCGCATTTCAGTCATATATCAGCAGAATTTCTGAAACCAACAACAAGCTTTTTGTTCTTGAGCTGAATGAGAATGCCCTTGGCGAAGATCAAAAACAATTCTATGTTCCCGCTGATGATTACAGGAAGGTGTTCCCTGATTCTGACATCATTATTATAACAGGCTTAACACTGGTAAATAATACTATTGACAACTTACTGGCTGCCATCCCTGATAAAGCTGTCGTTATAGTCGTAGGACCCTCAGGTAGTGTCATTCCGGATATTCTGTTTGCAAACAAGGTAAATATTATTGGAGCTACCCGGATTACAAAACCTGATATATTATTTGATGTTATAAGTGAGGCCGGAGGAGGCTTCCACCTGTTTGAATATTGTGCACAAAAGATCTGTATTATAAGAGATTATGAAGCAGGAACTAAGTGAGAAATGGATTAAGGCTTCAATTATCGGGACAATCTGGGCAGCATCAGAGATTGTTCTTGGCAGCTTTCTTCATAATCTCCGTGTACCATTCAGCGGTAACATTCTGACAGCAATAGGTATTATAATACTTATTTCAATCAGCTACACATGGACTGAGAAAGGGCTTTTCTGGCGCGCAGGACTGATCTGCGCCATCATGAAAACAATGTCGCCAAGCGCGATAATCTTCGGACCGGTGATAGCCATTTTCACTGAAGGTCTCCTGATTGAACTGTCTGTCAGGGTGTTGGGCAGAACCTATCCCGGATATATTCTGGGAGCCATGGCAGCCATGTCCTGGAACCTGGTTCAGAAAATTATTAAATATATTATTTTCTATGGATCAGATATAGTAGGGGTTTATACCGACCTGCTGAAATTTGCCCAGAAACAGCTTAACCTGGAGACTGATATTGTCTGGCTGCCAATAATCATCTTACTTATTTTATACGCTTTGTTTGGCTTTCTTGCTGCCATAATAGGGATAAGAGTCGGCAGGAAACTACTAAAACAGCCTCCTGCAGTATTAGCCGGTGCAGAAAACAGATCTTCTTTCGTGCCACAGAACAAAACAAAAAAAGAATTCAATTATTCAATTACCTGGCTTTTTGCAGACATATTGCTGATCATCGGATCATTCATATTACTGAACTTTACATCCTGGATAGCCTGGAGCATATCAATAACAGGTATTATCGTCATCTGGGCGTTCAGATATAGAAATGCACTGGGAAGGATTTCCAGACCAAAATTCTGGATTGTTTTCGTTCTCATCACTCTTATTACTGCATTTGCTTTTTCAACGGTACAGGAGGGTAAAAGCGGACTTATTAACGGACTCCTGACAGGGATACAGATGAATTTCAGGGCCGCAGTAATAATTGTGGGTTTCTCGGGAATCGGCACTGAACTATATAATCCCAGGATCAGGAATTTCTTCTACAAGACTTCTTTTAAAAATTTACCTCTGGCTCTGGAACTTTCGGTTGAGAGCCTGCCTGACTTTATTGCCAGTATTCCCGATTTCAAAAGTCTTATCAAAAATCCGGTATCAGTTTTTTACAATGTTCTTTCACATGCTAACATTAAGCTATCTGAGTTAAGAAAAAAAGAAAAGTTCTTTCAAAAAATATTTATTGTGACCGGCTCAAAAAATGAAGGCAAAACAACCTTTACACAAAAAATAACCGATGAACTCAAAAAGAATAACTTGCCTGTCGGAGGAATTCTAGCTAAAAAAATTATTGCAGATTCCCAAATCATGGGCTATGATCTTATTGATATTGAGACAAATAACACATATATTTTTCTGAGACGTGATGAAAATACCGGTATTGAGAAAATCGGGAAATTCCGGATAAACCAGATAGGACTTGAAACAGGAACAGCCATTCTGAGTCCGGAAAAACAGCATGGGAAAAAGCTGGTTGTAATCGATGAAATTGGCACCCTTGAACTTGATAATAAAGGGTGGGCCGGATGTTTTCAGAAATTAATTATATCCTCAGAAAACAATATCCTGATAACTGTCCGGGATACTTATATTGAAGATGTAATAAAAAAATGGGGACTTACGGATCCTGTTATATTTAAAGTATCTGAAGCTGACCATCTGATGGCAGCCAAATTGATAATTGAAAAAACAGGTCTCTGACTGTAAAGACCCGATCGCCTCAGCGTTATTCTTTATTGTCCTGTTCTGTCCAGATAAGGACTGAAGTATCATAACCCAGGTCCCTGGCTATTTTAAGATAGGACTGCTTTATGTCTTCAGGTATCGTTGTCTCACGGGACAACAACCACAGGTATTTTAGGTTTTTCCCGGCAACAAGAGCATACTTGTACTGCCCGTCCAGGGCAATAACATTATAACCTGAGTAAAATGGGCCAAAAAAGGATACTTTTAACTTTGCTTCTTTCGGATCTCCCGCAAATTTGGCCTTACCGAGAGCCTGCTTCGATTCCTTCACAACATAATCGTATCCCTGATTATCCACTTTAATGGTGCCATCTTTGTTTACTGAATAGGTTGCAGTAACATTTTTCAGGTTACGTTCAAAACGAAAATCCATACGGGCTATCTCATACCATTTGCCCAGGTACTTTTCTTTATCAAATGGTTTAACTGCAACAGCTCCCCGAGGAATTGATGCACATGATATAAGTGAAAGTAAAGCGATACCCGTCATTGTTGCCATAATAAATACTTTTTTCATATTGGAATAATTGATGCAAATATATAATAAACAAATTTCTATTTAATAAGTTCAGATTATCTTTACCTGATAATCTAATAAAACCATTCAATATGGATTTAACAACAAGAGTTCATATACCCAATGGAAATAATATTGCTATAAAAACTCTTGATTTAACAAAGAAATTCGGCAGCAGACTTGCAGTCGATGCTCTGAATATCGAAATTAAACAAGGTGAGATCTTCTCATTGCTGGGAACAAACGGAGCAGGAAAAACGACAACAATTAAAATGCTTTGCTGTCTGCTTGCACCCACATCAGGATCAGCAATGGTCATGGGTAATGAAATCAACAAGAATCCTTTCAGGATAAAGGAAATTATTGGCGTATCTCCTCAGGAAACTGCCATTGCCGGACATCTTTCAACCCGGGAAAATCTCTTATTAATGGGAGGAGTTTTTGGTTTGAAACGCAAGCTGGCATTTAATAGAGCAAATGTTCTTATGCAGCTGATGGAACTGGAGAACAGGAAGGATCAGGGGCGAAAGCTCTCCGGCGGCATGCAAAGAAGATTAAGCATCGCCATGGCATTAATGTCCGATCCTCAGATCCTGTTTCTTGATGAACCTACTCTGGGACTTGATCCACATGCAAGGAAATCGGTATGGAATTACATTGAAAAGCTAAAAAGAGAAAAAACAATACTACTGACAACGCATTACCTTGAGGAGGCAGATTCACTGGCCGATAATATTGCCATAATGGACCATTCAAAAATTATAGCACTGGGAACTTCTTCTGGACTAAAACAAAAATATAGTACTACCAGAACTCTCAAAATATCAGCGGATAATATTTCCGTCGAACTTTTCAATAATGTGAGAAAACCTGCATGGGAAGTGATCAAAACAATAAGTGGAGTAGAAATAAAAGCTACTGAAATAGATTATAATATGATTATTGACTTGTTGCGTTCAAATAATATCAGGATAACCAGCATTCAATATCTCGAACCTACTTTAAATGATGTTTTTCTTAAACTTACAGGAAAGGAGGTGAAAGATGAAAATCTTTAGCCTTGCAAGCAGGAATCTTAAGGAAGTATACCGGGATCCAATATCAGTTATTCTGGGTCTGGCACTTCCGGTAACAATGCTTGTACTCTTTTCTTCTATTTATAAAAGAGTACAACTTCCCCAATTTTCTCCTGAATGGATGACACCCGGGATAATTATCTTCAGCTATGCCTTTTTAATAATGTTTTCAGCTGTTTTAATGGTGAAAGACAGGGAAAGTTCATTCTTAACTCGCCTTTTTACAGCACCTCTGACCTCTTCTGATTTTATTTTTGCTTATTTAATACCCTTTATACCTATTGCTCTGATCCAGACAATAGTCTGCCTCATTGTCGGAGCAATAATGGGAGCCGGTTATGTTAACATAATGCTCTCCTCAGTAATCTTCTTGTTTGCCTTCATTATCTGTATCAGTATAGGAATGATAATGGGGGCTCTTTTAACAATGAGCCAGGTTACCGGATTTGGTTCTGTCCTGGTTACAGTAATCGGACTTTTCTGCGGAGCATGGGCTCCTCTGAAAGAAATGGGGGGCATTTTTGAAACTATAGGTTATGCACTCCCGTTTGCACATGCTGTGGATGCATCAAAATACTTATTATCAGGGTCTTCGTTTTCTGATATCCAGACTAACTTTTACTGGATACTTGCCTATTCAATCATTTTAATTCTGCTTGCAATTTTATCTTTTAAATGGAAGATGAAGCAGCGATAACCGGGAGAAATTAATAATAATATTGATATATAAATAGTTATGACGGATACAGGAAACAAGAAAACTGCAGTTGTGTTCGGAGCCACTGGCCTGGTTGGCGGAGAGCTAATCAATGAACTGCTTGAACAAAAGGATTTTAAGGTAACTGCTATGACAAGAAGGGACTTACCGGTCTCGCACCAGGATCTGGTAATATGTAATCTGGACAATTTTTCTCAACTGATGCAGCTTAAAGATAAGCTATATGCTGAAGTATATTTTTGCTGCATTGGCACTACAATCAAGATCGCAGGTTCACAGGAAGCATTCCGGAAGGTTGACCTGGAAATCCCGCAACAAATCGCACACCTTGCTGAGTCACTCTCAGTTCAGGTGCTCGTGATTATCTCATCTATCGGCGCCAGTCCGGTTTCATCCAACTTTTACCTGAGGACCAAAGGTGAAATGGAAAAGACCGTAAGAGAGATATATTCGGGAAACCTTAAGTTCGTACGTCCCTCATTGTTGATGGGAAATCGAAAGGAATTTCGCTTTGGTGAGAGAGCATCCACTGTCTTTATGAAGGCTTTTGGCTGGCTTTTTACCGGTCCAATGAGAAAATACAAGGGAATTTATGCCCGGGATGTGGCCAGGGCAATGATAAAGATCTCCAGGCTCCCGAAGGACAAGGTAATTTTTGAATCCGGTGAATTACAGGATGTTCTCAGGCAGGTTAATACTTAGATTGATCATTAATCATTAAAATATTTATCACAAATGAAAAGGCTAAACATTTCTGTCAAGATTTCTCTTCTACTGGGGGCGATTATGCTGGTGATCTCATGTGCTATTAACCCCGTAACCGGTAAAAAACAGGTTATGCTGATGTCTGAAGCACAGGAACTTGCCCTGGGAAGTCAATACGACCCACAGGTACTGGCGACCTTTGGTGAATATAAAAGTGATGCTTTACTTTCATTCATCAAAGAAAAAACTACTGAAATGGGCAAGATTTCACACCGGCCCACCCTTGAATACCACATCAAGATTCTTGATTCACAGGTGGTCAATGCTTTTGCAGTCCCGGGAGGATATATTTATCTGACACGAGGCATTCTGGCCCAGCTTAATAACGAAGCTGAGCTGATGGGTGTTATTGCTCATGAAATGGGACACATCACTGCACGTCACTCTGCCAGTCAGCAAACCAAACAGCAATTAGGGCAACTGGTCCTGATGGGTACCATGATAGCTTCTGAGAGGCTTGCACAGTATGCTCAGTATGCAATGCAGGGTATGGAGCTTCTTTTCCTGAGATTCAGCCGCGATGATGAGCGTATGGCTGACCGTCTGGGAGTCAGGTATTCAACATTAATTGGTTATGATGCACATAAAATGGCTGATTTCTTCCAGGTCCTGAACAAAATGAGCATGGCTGAAAGCGTAGGCGGTGTACCGACATTCATGTCAACACATCCTGACCCGGGAGATCGTTATAATACTGTTAACCAGCTGGCTACATGGTGGCAGGACAGCCTGGGAATGACCTCCCCGAAGGTAGGTGGAGACAGCTATCTTCAGCTGATAGATGGTATTGTATATGGTGAAGACCCAAGACAGGGCTATGCTGAAGTAAGTATTTTCTATCACCCCACCCTTAAATTTAAATTCTCTTTCCCTGCCGGGTGGAAACTTGAGAATACACCTGCCCAGATTAACATAGCCCCCGCAGATCAGAAAGCCCTGATGATCTTTACAATGGCAAATGAGAGAGTGCTTAAAGCAGCTGCTGATTCTACATTAAAAAGGCTGGGACTGACTCTTGTAGAAAGCAACCAGGCAACTGTCAACGGACTCCCGGCAATAACAACTGTTTCCAAACAGATCCAGCAGGATCAGTCAACCGGTGCAACATCAACTAACATGATCTTTTCATATTTTATTGAATACGGAGGCCTTATCTATGTGTTTCATGGTGTATCTGCTGATACTGATTTCAGCACGTACATGAGTCAGTTTGAATCATCTATGAAGACCTTCTCAACGCTGACTGATGCAGCAAAAATAAATGTTAAACCCAAGAGGATTATTATCAAAAAAGTATTTAGTACAGGCACGGTTTCCAGTGCTTTAGCCTACTATGGCATAAAACAGGAGCAGCTTGCAGAAGTCGCTCTCCTCAACAACCTTGAACTGACTGCCCAGGTACAGGCTGGTAAATTGATAAAAGTTATCGGCGAATAAATTAATATTTTACTGATCCACAGGAAAAAAATCCTTAATTCTGACTGGAAAATATCAAAGTGGATTTTATTTGCAAGCCATTACTCCTTTAAAATAGCCAATTGATTCAGCAATACCGGCAAGAGGATCTGTATTATCCTTCTCATATTCCAGACTGCATTTCCCTGTGTATCTTATATTCCTTAAAGTTTCGACAACCTTTGGAATATCGATTATACCTCTTCCCATTTCCACGCCTGTTCCTTCTTTTGAAGCTTTATCAACATCCTTGATGTGGACATCGTAGATGCGGGTTTTATACTTTAGTATATCCTTAGCAGGATCCTGTCCGTCACGTGTGGTGTGGCCTATGTCAATGCATATTCCTATTCTCGGATCAAGATCCCTGACATGGTTCCAGATGTCTGTTGCATTCGGATATAGAGGATTATCTGGCCCATGGTTATGAATTGCCATGCGGAAATCATACTCTTTGATTTTCTTGTCAATATATGGAAGAAGTTCATAATCCGGAGCTCCGACAATCATTTTTACTCCTGCCATCCTGGCATATTCAAAAGCCTGATCGACAGATTCCTGCGTCTTCATATAGATGACTCCCACAGTATATACATTGATCCCGGCACTCCTGAATTTTCCGATTACCTCATTGATCTTTTCCTGAGTGCTATTGAGCGGCATGTGAAAATCTTTAAGGGAAAGGTTAGTTACCCCGGTCCTTTTCATGATTTCAATAGTCTTATCCACATTTAGCCGGACAAATGTAAAACCTGCCATCCCAACAGTAAATCTATCTGCTTCTGATGTCTTTTTATTAACAGAAACCGGAGAGACAACAGATCCGTAAACTGAATTAACACCAGCAGCCAGGATTCCTGTGCCGGTAACTTTTAGAAACTGACGACGTGATTTCATATCTATTGATTTTTTACAACCATGTTATTATCAATGAGCCTGGTATTATATGACTGAATAACAGCTTTGAGCTTCTGCTCCATCTGTGATGTCAGCTCCGGTTCTTCTTCCATGATATCATTTTCAAGTATCCTGTCATTTTTATAATTATATAATCCGACCGGTTTATCATCAATCATTTCAAAAATATGATCCTTCATGTAAAAATGATATGTACTGCCGTTGGTATTGTATGCAAAGGATTCATACGTATCATCGAACAGATCATTGCCGAATGCAATATATTCCTCATCATATCCAAGGTAATTCATTATAGTCGGCATAATATCTATTTGCTGGGCTATTCTGTTTTTTATGCCTTTTAATTCACTGCCAGGCTTGTAAAATATAATTGGTACGCTGTAGACTCCAAAATCATTCTGATATTCCCTATGAATTGACTCATTGGTATGATCTGCAGTAATTACAAAAAGAGTATTATTAAACCATGGGGCAGCAGACATCCTGTCAAATAATTTCTTCAGCGCAAAATCGGTATAACCTACCACCTCAACTATCGGGGCCGGACCTTTCTTGAATTTATTCCTGTATTTCTCCGGCACTTCAAAAGGGTGATGGGAAGAAATTGAAAATAATGAAGCCATGAATGGTTCAGGGTAACTATTGAGCTTTTCTGCAAAGAACATAAAGAATGGCTCATCCCAGACACCCCACATGCCATCGAAATCATTCTTATCCGGATATTGATCAAGTCCTTCATAGTCATCAAATCCTGCCATCCTTGCAAATGAATCAAATCCCATTGATCCGTTCGGAGCACCGTGAAAAAATGTGGTATAATACCCTTTTCTCTTAAGCAAAGTGGCAATTCCATTAATCTGATTATTAGCGTAATGAGAAATGATATAAGGCGTTTCAAGGGATGGCAGCGATGCGAGTATGGAAGGCATGGCATCAATTGATTTCCTTCCATTGCATAGAGAAACTTCAAAAGTCAGGCTTTCCTTCAAAAGCGAATCGATGAAGGGTGTATAGCCCGTATAGGTACCGCTATCAAGATCTTTGTTCAGTGAACCTACATATTCACGTGCAAAGCTCTCCAGGATAATGATTACAACGTTTTCTTTTCTGAAAGGTTTGTCTCCAGAGGGAATATAGTACGGATCATAAAGTTCATCAAGCTTTTCGCTATCATAATAATCCAGCTTTGTAAGTGCTTTTTTCCCGAATGTCCTTATAAGACTGAATGGTGTATTAAGGACAATAGCAACATCCCTGGGATTTTTTACATAACGCGCTGCATTGCTGATCGTTATGGGTCGTGTTGAGTGTTTGTATCCACCCCTGGCACCTCCAATGACCAAAGCAGCAACCAGCGGAATTGCCAGAACATTTATGATATGGTATGCCAGCCTGTTTGAGGGTTCAGGTTTTTTGACCTTAACTTTACTATACAGGTAGACCATTAAGAACAATATAACCAGGCCGAACAGCGTGACCTGCCAGTAATCAAACATGTACCTGAAGAAAAACTTGGACAGATTCGATTCATTCTCAAATGTTCTGAATACATCTGCGGTGGCACGTTTAAAGACGAACCTGTAATAAATAAAATCGGCTGAGTTAACAGCAAGTGCCAGACCGTTGGTTATAAAAAATATATACTTCAGTACTTTCTGGAAAATGTCATTATACCTGAAATCGAACGGCAGAATATGCAATATTATGAAGAGGCTGTTTATATATACTGTTGCAGAAATATCAAACAACAGGCCTCCTTTCAAAATGGATAAAAATTCGCCAGGTGTCACCCCTGGGAACATCTTAAAGCTAAGGAGATAAAAACCAATACGGCTTAGAGAAAACAGGAATAAGACAAGTAATATCCTGTATATAAATACGATAAGAATATTTCTGGGATAGATCCAGTTTTTCATTGGGGGAAGAGAGTAATTATAATTTGTTCTATATCCCGGTAAAAATCAGACTTCCCGGAATAAGGGCATAAATGTATAAAAACTATTCTTCGTCGGCAAGAGGGATATTTTCCAGCTTCCGATAAAATAGAAGCGCCAGATGCTCATGAATAAGTATGTCATAAGGTCTGGCGCCTGAAGTTTATAGGGTAATCTTTATTCTGTTTCTATATCTTCAAGAAGCTCTTTCAGATCCTTATTATTATCTAATATATTACTTGCTGCTTTCTTTGCTCCCAGTCCTATTAAAAAGAATAAACCCAGCAGTGCTGCCAGAACTATTGTCAATATCTTTGCAGTTGAAAGTTTAGCTTTCAGCGCTTCAACAAGTGCATGGTATAGAATATAAAGGGCAAACAGATTGACTGCCAGTGAAACAATTGCACCTACTGTAAGATTCAGTCCTGCTGCAAATCCCAGGAGAGCGCTGATGGGCATGATGACCATCAGGGAAGCTGTCACTCTTGTACAAGCTTCAAAATCTGTACTTCCCTTGCAGATGGCAGATATAATAAGCACGACCACGGCACCAAGAAACAGCCCGATAACAGCGCCTATTACGTACCAGACAAACATCATTACACCCACCGCTCCTCCGAATAAACCAATAGAACCTCCGATCTTCAGTAGTCCCCAGATCAGAGCAATCAGTCCTGCTACAACCCCATAGATCAATGCTTTGATCAGTGGTTCAGCAATACCTCCCGTGGTTTTCATTGTGGAGAAGTAAGATTTCGGTTTTACAAGGACATCTATAGAATCCTTAATAAAAGCATTAAAATTAAAGCTAGATTCACTCATAGTTAAATAATTAAAGGTTAGTATTAATCGCTAATTTTTGATCAGGTATTAAAACTCCAAGTTAGGAATAATTTTATTTATGGAGGGGAAAATATCCAAATATTATACAGATAGAAGGATTCCTCAGATCAGTATTAATTAATAATACTGAATTTCAGATTAATATATGATTTTATTAAAGCCTGTGGTTATTCAAGATAAGTATAGCCATACAAGCCTGACCGATAATTTGAGAGGAATTCCTTCCCCTCCTCCAGTGTTATAATCCCGCTTTTTACTGAGCTTGTGACCCATGTTTCAACAGTTCGCACCATTCTTTTGGCATTGTACTGAACATAATCCAGAACTTCCGCAACTGTCTCACCATCAATTACCTGGTCTATTTTATAGCCATCCTCATCAACTGAAACATGGACAGCATTTGTGTCGCCGAGCAGGTTATGCAGGTCACCCAGTATTTCCTGGTATGCGCCAACAAGAAAAACACCAATATAATAAGGTTCTTTGCCTTTCAGCGGGTGAACAGGAAGGAAATGGTTTGAGTTACGCGTTGCAATGAAATTATCAATCTTCCCATCGGAATCACAGGTCATATCCTGGATTGTAGCTGAAACGGTGGGCTCTTCGTTCAGGCGGTGGATAGGCATTATCGGGAATATCTGGTCAATTGCCCATGCATCGGGGAGTGACTGAAAGAGAGAGAAATTACAAAAATATTTATCCGATAGTATGCGTGATATCTGCCTCAGCTCGTCGGGTACATGTTTGGTACTGTTGACGATCATGTAGACTTTCCGTGCTATAGACCAGAAAAGCCGTTCAATCTGAGCTCTTGTCTTCAGATCTATCAGCCCCAGATTGAACCGGTCGAGAGCTTCTTCCCGTATCTGCTGGGCATCGTGCCATGTCTCAAGCATCCTTGGCTGATTCACGTTGTTCCACAGGGTATAAAGTTCCTTTGCCAGCTCATGA